>JAXHSZ010000066.1:0-10840 GCA_034190725.1 Thermodesulfobacteriota bacterium | reverse complement strand
ATCCTTGTAGCCGTGCCATTTTGTCCGAGTATACTGCTATTTCCTGCATGTTGGTGCTCATTTCATGTACGGATTCCTCCTGTCCTGACAGGGCTTTTGATTGGGCAATGGATGATTGTTCAATCTCTGATGAAGAGTTCCCCAATGTCTCCAAGCTGGTCCTGATACCGGATATCATCTCTGCTATATTGTTTACAAACGTATTGAACCAATAGACCAATTCTCCTATTTCGTCTCTGGTGTTTACTTCCAAGCGTTTTGTCAAATCTCCTTCTCCCTTTGAAATCTCTTCCATTGCCGTTGACAGCTTTTTTACAGGGTTTGTGATTAATTTCTGGAGTAATATGACAATATAAACTGTAATTCCACTGAATAATGGAATTAATATCATATTATTAACGTATATTTCCATATAGTAACCACCATTGTAAAATTCCATCACATCAACACTTGTTATTCCCAAAGCAAAGGATACTCCAACCAGAATGACACTGATGAAAAGCCTTCTGTTGAGTCCTATTGTCGGATATCTTTTTGAAAGAGGTATGTTTTTTGTCCAGTCTTCAATATGAATGGTCACCTTCAAAAAGACCATAGTGTTCACTAAGAGAGCTGCTGCAGAAATGGCAGTAACGAAAAGCATTGCCAATTGGAGTTCCATTTTCAAGGAGGCCAAGAAAGATGCGACGAACACACAGATACAGATACTTACGGGGATAAATTTGGGCAAGAATATGATCGCCTTCTGGGCCTGAAGTATGTTTCCGTCGCCATTTAAGTATGAATGTATTTTTGTCAACTTTATGTATACAATGTAAAAAAAGAAAGAAGTCGCTCCCACAGTCCAGATGAGGACAGGCACTTCAAGAAGCATCGACAGTATTTCATGTATGGTGAGAAATTTTTTCATGGGAAATGTTACGAATATTGCCGTCAGTATTAATGCAAATCCGGATATTATCGTAATATAAATATTTCTCATGCTGCGTGTGTCTGTATTCTTCTCCATATCAACCCCTACACCGGTACATAGTATTTTGTCAATGAGTTGACCTGCTTGTTGATATGTTTTGTGCTATGATTTATAAAACAGAAAACCGGGGATCTTTCAGAAAGGTTTGTCAGTAAATGTGAAAATGCAGGAAGGGGGCTGTTAGTCGCCGGATTCTGAGTCTTAGGACAGGTCTCCTTTTGAAGTATTTATGTACGATCGGATAAAGATTCATTCATTTAAATTTATATTCATTAGCAATATCTGTGCCACATTAGAAAATTGGACCTAAGTTGAAGTCATATGACCATTAACAGAGGCTGTGGTATGTTTAGATGGGTCCCCAAAAGCACCTTGATTCAAGTAAGCTAAAGTGACTCAAGTTCAGCTCCTTTTCTTATCAGTTTGCAAATTGTCATTTTATTGACAACCGGTGTTATTTGTTTGACTTGAATTGTCATTTCAAGGTAAACTACATAATCATAAGGTTCAACTGGTGCATAGGCTGTCTCCAAAAAAGGAGCAGGGAGACATTTTTTTTATGTCAAATCAAAAATCCAGGTAAGATTATCAAATGAAAAGCAAGATCGCCGTAATCGGCGCAGGCTTTTGGGGCAAGAATCTGGTGAGAAATTTCTTTGAACTTGGCGTACTCCATACCATCTGTGATGCGAATCAAGAGTTGGGCGACAAGTATACAAGCCAATACCCTGATGTCAAATTTACCCATTCTTTTCCACAGGTACTCAATGACCCGAAGGTCTCCGGAGTGAGTATTGCCACTCCTGCATCTTCTCACTATCAGATGGTCAAGGAGGCTCTTCTGGCCGGAAAACATGTTCTGGTAGAAAAACCCCTTGGCTTAAACGTGGAAGAGGGAGAAGAATTGGTAAGCCTTGCCAGGAAGCAAGGTCTGGTTCTTATGGTAGGTCATATTCTCAGATACCACCCTGCTGTAAAAAAACTCAAAGACCTTATTAATGGAGGGGAGTTGGGTAAAATTCAATATATTTATTCCAATCGCCTCAACATAGGTAAAATTCGTTCTGAAGAGAATATCCTGTGGAGTTTTGCCCCTCATGACATATCCGTGATCATTTTTCTCCTTCATGAATCACCCGAGGCTGTCAATGCCACGGCTGGAATTTATATCCAACAACAAATTCCTGATGTTACAGTCACAACAATGGATTTCAAAAGTGGAGTCAAAGCACATATATTCGTGTCATGGATTCACCCGTTCAAAGAACAGAAGCTTGTGGTCATTGGTGATAAGAAGATGGCAGTCTTTGATGATATGAGCGAACAGAAGTTATTTCTCTATCCACATAGGATCGAATGGAAAGAAAGAGTTCCCATTGCTTGTAAGGCAGAGGCTGAAAACGTTCATTTCGAAATGGAAGAGCCTTTGAATGCTGAATGCAAACACTTTTTAGAATGCATTGAAAAGAATCGAACGCCTGATACGGATGGCGAAGAGGGCGTCAGAGTTCTGCAAGTGCTTCAGGCTTTCCAAGAGTCTTTGGATAATAAAGGACGAAGAGTAGAATTCAAGAGTCTGAATGAACTTCACGAACAGGAATATTTCGTTCACGAATCTTCCTATATTGATGAAGATGTGATGATCGGAGACGGGACACGAATATGGCACTTTTCCCATATCTTAAAAGGATCAAACATAGGAAGAAATTGCAGAATCGGTCAGAATGTCGTTGTAGGGCCGAACGTATCTATAGGACACGGCTGTAAAATTCAGAATAATGTGTCTGTGTATGAAGGAGTCACACTGGAAGAGGACGTATTCTGCGGCCCTTCCATGGTCTTTACCAATGTATTCAACCCCCGTGCCTCTATCCCTCGAATGGACCAATTAAAAAAAACACGCGTGAAAAGGGGGGCCACGATCGGCGCAAATGCCACTATTGTTTGCGGTCATACAATAGGTGAGTATGCCTTTATTGGCGCTGGTGCCATAGTCACAAAGGACGTTCCTGATTATGCTCTCATCATCGGAAATCCGGGAGAGATTTCCGGGTGGATGTGTGAGTGTGGTGTAAGGTTGACTTTCAAACAAGAAAAGGCCATTTGTGAAAGCTGTGAAAGGCGGTTTACAAAGAGAGGAAATAAGGTGGAAAGGACGCATAATGGCAATCCCTCTGGTTGATCTGAAGAAACAATATCAAAGTATGAAGGATGAAATAGATACTGCGGTTTTTCAGGTGCTGCAAGATTCACATTTTATCCTTGGACCACAAGTGAAAAGCCTGGAAGAAAGTATTGCTGAATATCACAATACAGAGCATGCGGTTGGAGTTGCATCGGGCACGGATGCACTGCTTCTCTCTTTAGCTGCCTGTGGTATCGGTGCCGGTGATGAAGTCATTACCACACCGTTTACTTTTATAGCCACGGCAGAAACCATTTCCAGAGTTGGTGCAAAACCCGTTTTTTATGATATTGATGAGGAAACATATAATCTCAACCCTGACGGCATCGAAGAGAAAATAACACCCGCAACGAAAGCAATCATGCCGGTTCACCTCTATGGCCTTTCCTGTGATATGGACAGGATTCTTTCTCTGGCCGGAGAGTATAACTTGAAGGTGATCGAAGATTGCGCACAGGCCTTTGGCGCCGAATACAAAGGTAAAAAGGCGGGATCTTTAGGTGATGTGGGTTGTCTGAGTTTTTTCCCGGGGAAAAACTTGGGGGCATATGGTGACGCAGGGATGGTGGTCACAGGTGATGAAGAGATCGCAAACAGGATAAGGACATTACGCAATCATGGGTCAGACATTAAATATTATTACGGAATGCATGGTTTTAACAGCAGGCTTGATACCTTACAGGCAGCAATCCTTCTTGTGAAATTGAAACACATCGACAAATGGGTGAAAAAACGACAGGCAAACGCAGCCCAGTATAGCGAGTTGCTTTCCAAAACAGATGTGATTGTTCCTTCTGTTCCGAATTATGCAAGACATTGCTTTAATTACTATACCATACGCATGAACAAGGATCGGGATCTCATCATGAACCGTCTCAAGGAGAACAGTATAGCGCATGCTGTGTATTATCCGCTTTGCCTCCATCTTCAGGAGGTATATAAAGATTTGGGCTATGAACATGGCGACTTTCCCGTTGCCGAAAAGGCTCAAAATGATGTCTTGTCATTGCCCATGTATGCTGAATTAACCCCGGAAGAGATAGAAACAATCTGTCGTATAATAGGTTAAGCCCTCAGGGTTTGTATATCACCCCTCCATAAACCTTCCCACCAGGCGAGAGAGGACTTCTTTCTCAGCATGTCTATTCTCAAGGGTAATAGCATAACTCCCCTCTCTGAAAATCGTTTTCCTTGAACCTGGGGAGAATATCTCTTTTTCGTTCAAACGCTCAATAGGATCACAGATTTTTTTACCCCAATCATTCATTTTTTTACGGCAAAACTTTGCCGTTCCATTTCCTTAAACAGGATATAGAGGCAAATAGTCTCTTTGATGCAACTTGTCACAGTGAACGTAACTTTATCTTTTGTATCAATAGGTTAAAAAACTCTCGTGCCAGTTAAGTTCACATAAATGTCACATTAACACTCCAGTAGGAGAAGAAGAAGAATTTAAAAATAGTCGTGTAATCAGTTGTTATAAAAGTGTATTTTACACATTATTCAACATGGAATTCATTGGTATGATATATGCATAATTATATGGGGCTAAGCTTTCATATGGAAGTTGATCATATAATGTTGGAGAGATTGTAGTTACTGCGGTATTTCAAGTTGAAGTTGGGTACATGTGGTCGCTCATTCTCATTATCAGATGCGAGGAGGGCATGTGAGATGTTGAAGAAGGATCGGAATCTATTCAGTTGGTTTGTGGTCATTGCGGGGCTTTTAAGTCTTATGCCTCTTTCTGCCTTAACGGTTGAGATTGCGGATGCGAAAGAGCTTGTTGTCTTTGAAGGTCAAAAGGTACAGGTACCTGAAGATGTGCCGGACTATTCCTCATGGAAAGCCAACTTCCCCAGGTTGTTCCCAGAAGGGCTTATAGCCGTTATCTATGACAATCCTGCCACACCTGACATTAAAGATGACCTGACAGAGATGTATGACCTGGAAAACAGACTGTTAAGCATAGGTTGGTACGATGAAATGGGGGCTTACAAGATGGTGCTGGACTCCGGGCTCTTGACTGAAGAAAAGAGTCTCAATGGTGTTTTTACAATGATTCAAGACGTGGATGACACCATATAATAGAATGTTGATAAGTCTCAAACACAGGGCAACATCAAAGTGGACAGCAATATGGTAGTTTTCTAGACGGTCTGAAGTTCCTTTAATAGTCTGAAATTATAAGAAACAAAAAACTGACCACGTCATTCCGGCGAAAGCCGGAATCCAGAATCTTTTCAAAACGTTCTGCGATCTGGATGCCGGATCAAGTCCGGCATGACGAGAGAACTTGATTTAACTCAGGCAGAATATGATTTATCGCTTCGCTCGAAATGATAAAAAGAGCGATAATATAAGGTTACATTCTTCCCGCCGCATCTATATATGCTCTGAGGTTTTGCATCATAGATGCAAATTTATGAGGTTTTAAAGACTGTTTCCCATCGCTTTCCGCCTCCTCAGGCTTGGGGTGTACTTCAACCATCAGGCCATCAGCGCCTGCTGCAATGGCTGCATATGACATGGGAGCAACATATGACCAATACCCTGTGGAATGACTTGGATCGACGATAATCGGAAGATGAGTTCTCTCTTTTAGAACAGGAACACAACTCAAATCCAGGGTACACCGTGTCGCTGTTTCAAATGTCCTTATCCCTCTTTCACACAAGATTACATCTTTATTTCCTTCAGAGAGGATGTACTCCGCTGACATAAGGAATTCCTCTATGGTGGTGGACATTCCTCTTTTCAATAAAATGGGTTTATTACACCTCCCCAATTTCTTGAGGAGTGAGAAATTTTGCACATTTCTCGCTCCAACCTGCATGATATCCGAATATTTTTCAACCAAATCAACGTCTTTGGGATTCATGATCTCTGTAATGACTGGAAGCCCAGTCTTTTCTCTTGCCTTCGCAAGTAAGATCAAACCTTCCTCTTCCAGACCCTGGAAGCTGTATGGAGATGTTCGGGGTTTGAAGGCACCTCCTCGCAAAATGTCTGCCCCAGCCTCTTTCACAATGCAGGCTGATTCAATGATCTGTTCTTCACATTCAACTGCGCAAGGTCCTGCAATAACTGTTATTCTTTCTCCACCAATCTCCACCTTTCCATTAACCTTAACAACAGTCCCTTCCGGTTTTATATCCCGGCTTGCGAGTTTGTAGGGTTTAAGTATGGGTACGACTTTTTCAACTCCTGAAAGGACCTCCAGAGACTGTAATTTGGTCTTTCCCCGTTCATCGCCAACAGCCCCGATAACATTTCTCTCTACACCATGAATAACATGGGGCTTGTACCCCATTTTTTCAATCTTCATCACCACCTCCTGTAATTCCTCGTGTTTTGCTCTTGCTTTCATTACGATAATCATCTTTCACCTCCTCAACGTCTTTTTCCGGTAACTGTTCATATGTCCTGTCACTGATGTTCTTGTGTGGTGATAATTTACCATTATGAAGACTCCGATCTTGGTGTCAGGTGTCAATGAGTTTTTCCATGAACCTGTAAACCCTGAACCCGTGAACGGTTATTTTTTCCCAATAAAAAAGCCATAGGCTTTCTCCCATGGCTCGTTACAGTATACACAAAAAAAGGCCATGGGCTTTCTCAATGGTCTGCCCATGGCCTTCCTTAAATGTTAATTGATCTCTGTCTCTTATCTCACAGATCACATTCGAAGACGATGAGCAGACTTTGTAAAGCTAAAATAAAGCCGCCAGATAAAAATCGTCTTAAATATGAAGTTTGTGAAATAAGACAACATAAAAACTCTAAAAACTCCCTTTCCACTCCATTCCAAAGCTTCCCATTACCTTATCATTCATATACATCCTCATGGTAAATTTGTCAAGTAAAAAATATAATGGATGAGCTGTTCATCAACATTGACAAATAAGCACATGAGAAATGGTCAGAAGAGTTGTTTTCAATATGGCGCTCTCTGCAAAGTCTCAGTCATCTTCAGGTATGTGGTATAGTCAATATATTCTTTTCTACTGATGTAACTTTCCATTGGAAAGGCATTTGTTCTCTTCTGCTCTATCTCATCCTTGACAAGGATACTTATAGCGCTGCTACACCCGGATCCATAAGAGATCAGTAATATACTCTCATCTGGTTTGGCCTTTTCCAACACAGCGGCCATACCAACAAAAACGGAACAAGACCCCAGGTCGCCAAAGTAAGGATATGTTGTTCCCAGAGTGATTTGCTCCTTATTGGCCCTCAGTTTTTTTGCCAATGAGGAGGGTAGCCTTAAATCGGGCTGCTGAAAAACCATATGAGTGAAGTCACTGGGTTTCTTTCCCGATTTTTCGAGAAGTCTTTTTGCAGCCTCTATAGTATGTTTTTCATACCCCTCTTCTCTGGCAAACCTGTAATCAAAATAGTTCGATACATTTCCATCTGATACTGCTCGCCATCTGTCAGTAAGCAAGGTGGAGTAGGTGTTTATCCCTTCTACTTCAGCTATGTTCCCATCATTACTGACAACAAGGGCTGCGGCACCGGCACCGAAGCTTGTTTCACCTTCCGATCCAGGGGCTGTTTTTCTATCCTCTGTGCCTATTACCAATCCATAACTGATCCTTTTCCCATTGATTGCATCCGTACAGCCCAGCAGAGCTGTCGCTACAACATTGAGGGAACCTGAATAGTCGATCATTGAGGTTCCAGGATCCAATCCCAATGTCTCTCCTATTATTGTAGAGAGGTATCCCTCCACATACGGTGAAGAGCTGGTTCCCATATGGATGGAACCTATCTTTGAAGGATCGATCCCGCTGTGTTTGATGGCCTTATCCGCTGCTTCAACTGCCATGGTTATGATGTCCTCATCCGTTCCGCAGACTGATTTCTCTCCTCTTGCACCCCCGCCCCAAACCTTTGTGGGGTCCTCTTGTTTGAGTCTATATCTGGGGATATACACACCATATCCTAGAATACCAACCATTGTATGACCTCCTTATTCATATTCATGGTGTTCGCGACATGAGATTGATGCAAGAAACACCGAATCCTGTTCCACCCACATTATGCTGCAAACCAATGCCGTTTCCGAGTTTTACCTGCCTTTCAGAAGCTTCTTCACGGAGCTGCCAGTAGCACTCACATACCTGGGAGACTCCTGTGGCACCTATGGGGTGTCCGTGGGCTTTCAACCCACCGGCAGTCTGAACAGGGAGTTTGCCATCAAGGTCGAAGTACCCCTCCATCATCAGTTTTCCGGCTTCTCCTTTCCTGCAGAAACCAATGTCTTCAATATTCAAGAGTTCCGTATTGCTAAAGCAATCATGAACCTCTGCAAAGTCCACATCCGATGGCCCTATCCCCGCCATTTCAAAGGCTCCCTTTGCAGCCCTTACTGTAGCCAGCATTTCTATAAAATTATGTTTATCCCAGTAAAAGGAATGATCCATGCCCACATTTGTACCCAGCACATAGACCGGTTTGTCAGTGTAACGAGTTGCAATATCGGAGCGGCATAAAATGAGGGCAGCAGCACCATCGGTTTGAGGGCAGCAATCCAGAAGATGGAGTGGCCAACACACCATAGGACTATTGAGCACCTGGTCTATGGTCACTTCGAACCTGTAATGGGCCAGGGGATCCAATGATCCGTTCTTATGGTTTTTCACTGCAACCCTTGCAAACTGTTCCTGGGTACAACCCAGCTCATGCATCTGCCTCACTGCATAGACAGCCTGCATCGCAGGAGCAGTCGAGCCCCAAGTCCAAGCAGGGCTCCCACCAAATCCACTGGACCCGATGGCAATGAGCGACTCTGATCCGGGTTTTTCCCTCATCTTCTCTGCTCCGATCACCAATACCACATCGTAGAGTCCGGAAGCAACTCCGATGACGCCGTGTCTTACTGCATCGGATCCTGTGGGACATCCGTTTTCAACTCTGGAGATGGGGATCTCGGTATTGCCTATTTGAGAAGAAAGCCATGAGCCGCTAAAAGCAATTGCCCCCAGTTGAGCCATGGCAGCATTTCCCAACCAGGCCGCTTTAATATCTTTAGGGTCGATCCCTTTATCCACACTATTTAAACAATCAATATACGCTTCCTGAGCCATGGTCTCCAGACTCTTATTGTGCCATTCCCCAAAGGGGATCATTCCGGCACCTACTATAGCCACCTTTCCCCTTATGCTCATCTTAATCCTCCTCTATCAATTTGAGTTTGTAGCCGTACAGGTCTACTCCCCTATCATCGAGTATCTTTCTCAGGACAAGCTCTACTTTTGCTCCGATTTTAACATCTTCCGGACTTTTCACATCAGTAATCAAGCCCTGATATCTTCCACCACCATCGAGATCCACTATGGCAAGGGCCGAAGGTGGTTCAATAGCAGGAGGCAAGACATAGTTTATGCAGTAGGTGTGAACCGTGCCTGTTTTACTCAATTTATGTTCGTTGTTGTTGAAACTTCCGCAGATCGGACAGACCTTTCTCCGTGGATAGGTGATGTGATTGCAATCCGCGCATTTCGATCCGATAAGACGATAGGTTTCAGGGTTTAATCTCCAGTGCATCGGTGATGGCGGTGCAGGTAAGTTCTCTCCCATAAATCGACCTCCTTTCAAATGTATCGCTCCTTTTCATATGAAACTTTCCGTTTAGATTCCATCCCCTCCTTTCTCAATGAATTGGATTCGTCAATAATAAAATCCATTTAATAGAAAATACATTAAAAAATCAAGGTAAATAATTCTGTCTTTGAGTTTTTTAGGAATTTTTCTGTTAACTTTGGAATTGAGTAATTGTGGGATAAGAATATGAAAATATGCAGGTTTTTTGGTGGGAAGGAGATGATGTGTGAACGTATGACTGTGTCTTTCTTCACTGAGGCTTTACACGAACCACCCTGCGGACGACTTTCTTTGTTGATTTTCCGCTGCCGCTTTTTGCTTTCACAATGACCTTTCGAACCTTGGGAGCATTTTGTAAGGATGCTGCCTGGACATCAGGATCGGACAACGAACTTCCAGAGAGAGATTTTTGGTATCTGCATCCAGCTTTGGGACATTTAAGGATTGTTTCTCCTTTAGAGTTCTTCTTTTCTACCAGGAAAGGATTATCGCATTCAGGACATGGGATATTACTGGGAAGGTGCCAGGTGATAAACTCACATTCTTTCTCAGCGCAGACATAGAATCTCTTTCCAATGGGGGTCCGTTTCGTAATCACTTCACCCTTATTGCAGATAGGACAGGTCAACTTTAAGGGAAGCCGATCATATGATTCAGCGTGTCGACACTGGGGAAATGCAGTACATTGCCAGTATCTTCCGAAGGCATCTTCTTTCTGTTCCATACTTCTGCCACAATCCGGACAATACTTTTTGGTTGCTTTGTCTTCTCTGACTTTCTGAACGAATGCCTTTTCAGTGAATTCCCCTTCTTTTCCTTCTTCTTTCTTTTCCAGCTTTTTCTCTTCCTTGACTCCATGTATATTATCTTCAGTGGGGCCGTAATCGACTTCTTCCTTCACCTCAGGGAATGTGGCTGATGTCAAGTCCTCTTCCAATTCTCCTACAGGTTCTCTCTGGCGAATTGTTTCTTTTGGCGCTTTTAGAGTCTCATCAAATTCGCCCCTTACATCAACTTTTTTCATTTCAGGATCCGGGAGTGTTTCCTTCTCGGTTCCTTCAACTGCAAGAAGG
>JAXHSZ010000065.1:0-4805 GCA_034190725.1 Thermodesulfobacteriota bacterium | reverse complement strand
CCAACCCAGCCTTATACCCACCACAATACGGATGACTCTCCCCAACAACAAAATATCGGCAAGCCCGAAGGGTTTGTCATCGATACAAGCCATTAACGGTTGAGGACCGGGACAAGCATCCTATTCCTCATAAGATGCCCTTACAATTTTGTATACGTTCAAGGTTTACGGATCACGGCTCTTTCAATGAAATGAATCTTACAACAATATAAGCATATTCCATATCGATTCCAATTCCTGAATTGGTTCTTTTAAATTGCTCGATGCTTCTGCATCTTCAGAAGAAGCACTCATAATCTCACCTTCCCCTTCTGTTTTAATGAACGGTTAACTGGGAACCGTGAACGGATACACATTTTTACATTCATGGAATCTCAGCTCAATACAATTCTTTTCAAAAAGCCAGATTTTCAACTGAGGACCGTATTAAGTCATCATCTCATTGGCGGCGATTCTGAAAACAAAACGGGAAGATTTGAGGACATTCAAGATACCTGCCTGTGATATTGCCAGAGATCTAAGCTCTCATCAGGTATCAAACTTTAATACCTCTCAATTTACAGGCATTGGAAAAGGGAGCTTCATTGGCTTAGCCTCAGTTTTTCAGTCTTCCGTAACCGGAGAGTATGGTACAAACATGGATTTGAGAAAACTGGAGATATTCTGTAAAGTGATTGATCTCAAGAGTTTTTCAAAGGCAGGGGAAGCAGTGTATTTAACACAACCTACAATCAGTGAACATATTAAGTTTTTGGAAGAACATCTTGGCACAAGACTCATAGACAGGATGGGGAAAGAGGTTATTCCCACCAAAGCCGGGGAAATCCTGTATGGATACGGAAAGAAGATGTTAGATTTGAGAGTTGAAGCAAAGCAGGCCATAGAAAATCTTTCCGGAAAAATGACAGGAGAGATTGCCGTTGGAGGAAGCAATATCCCTGGAGAATACGTGATACCTCACTTGCTTGGAAAGTTTAAGAATAATTACCCAGACATTTCCGTTTTCCTAAAGATAGGGGATACAAAAGAAATCATCGAAGAAGTACTCAATCACAGAATAGAAATGGGTGTTGTGGGAGCAAAGATACAAGACAAAAGACTTCAATACAATGAATTCATACAGGATGAGCTTGTCTTGGTTGTTCCTCCCTCCCACAGATGGGCATCCACAGTATCTATAAAGCCTGCAGAACTTCAAGATGAACCTTTCATTCTCAGAGAAAGGGGTTCAGGAACACGTATGACCATGGAATCGGTATTCCATGATGTTGGAATTCATTTGGATACAATGAAGATCATAGCTGAAATGGGAAGTACCGAGGCAATCAGACAGGGGATCAAAGCCGGTGTCGGCATTTCATTACTCTCCAAAAGATCAGTGGAGGATGAACTGAGACTTGGGATGCTTCGACAAATCAGAATTGAAAATCTCAGGTCATTCAGAAATTTTTATATTGTATTTCACAGAGCAAGAACAAAATCCCCTCTAGTAGAGGTTTTCTTTCACTTCCTCATGGAATACTCATCCGGTATCTGATCATTCCAAAACAAAAACGATCTGTGCTGTTGAAATCTTCGTCCTCCCTCATCATGTAAAAATATCTCATTTCCTGATTTACATTCTATAATATCCTGATTTTCACAAAGTGCACGTATGCAACACAAGCGGGACATTTCTGCATGCAAAATTACCCCACTTCAATAAGACGTCAATATTCTGTCCTGGGCTGACAAAATACATAAAATGTGGGTAAATCTTTGTTCGACGGATGTCTCGTACAGAAACAGAGGTTGGATTCATATGGAATTCGGCGAAGCACCTTTTTGATCAAATTGAGTCATTATGCCCCTTATGGGCCTTTTTACCCCATTTGAATTCGCCCTATGTATAAAGGCTTTCCTCATTCCTCTCCTCAATTGAGTCATTATTACCCATTTTTAAACTCAGGCATATGTGGTTTAACGATCAAGTGCACTCTGGGAAAGCCTTTATTGGCAGGCATAATGTGTTTTTTTTGTCTGAAATGTCATTTTGGCATATTCGTTGCTTATTACTAAAAATTACCATACATGATAAAGAAAATAAGAAAACTTTTTATGAAAGGAGGGTATGCAATATGATAGCACAACTAAAGAATAACAAGAACTCTCCTGGATTTTCAAAAGACTTGGAAAATTTATTCGCAAGATTTGGCAAAAAGGCAAGATCGCGAAAAGTCAATATTCGTAAAATCCTGGGAAAAAGACGTTCTGATTGGTGGGAATTAGTAAAATAATAAACAAGGAGAACGACCAATAAAGGGGTGTCCTTCCAAAAATTCTCTAGTTCGTGTGGAAGTAAAAGTTAGAACGGTTTCCTGAAGTTGTCATGTTCTTTCTGTATTGAGTGAATCCTGAAGTTCCTGTGAATGTAGATGTTGTGATGGTGAGTGAATCTTCTTTCTGAGCTGAAGCTGATAAGTTATTAAAATAATCTTAATAATTTAAAAATACCTGAATCTGATACGAGGAAGGATGCCCCATATTTTTTATCCCTTTATTATTCCAACTCAAACCTTACAGGGACATTCACCTGTGCCTTTGCATAGACCCCGTTTCTCACAGCAGGTATAAATCGCCATCCTTTGACCGCTTTCAAAGCGGATTTATCAAGAACCTTATACCCTGACGATCTTTTCACTTCAATTTCTCCCACCATGCCATCAGCCAGAACTTCCACTCGCAAGATCACTGTCCCTTGAATCCCTCTTCTCCTTGCCAGACTCGGATATGGAGGTGGAGGACATTTGACGTAAGAAGGATCAGTGTCCGGCAAGACTGGTCTTGGGTCTCTTAGAGTGTCACTTTGTTGAGATGATACAATTTCTGTAGCAATCTTTTCAATCATATCTTCCCATCCTACAGCATCAGTCACCATATTGTATTCCGGCTCCTCTTTTGTTTCGTGTTTTGGGGAATCCATGTCATAGTCCTTTGATATTTCCTCATGTGTTTGTAGAATTTCCTTTGATATAGATTTGGGTTCAGGTACATCCTTGGGCTGAGGTTCAATTTCAGGTTTTGGTTGTTGTCTTGGTGTGGGATGAGATTTGGGTCTCATTATGGGTTTTGATTTCTGTCTTACAATCCTCTTTTCCGTTACTTGAGTTTTCACTTTCGCAAAAGTCTTCTTTGTGGACTGCTCCGGTTTTGGGACTTCGGACAGGGTAATTTCTATGGTTCTTTTTTCAATGAGATGTTTGGGCAAAGGTTTTGCCCGGGAAGGACCGAAAATGAAAAATCCAACATGAATTCCAAGGGCAATGCATATTGGCAACAGTAACTCTCGTCTCAACATATTTTCTTCTCACTGACTATTGATTTCTGGTAACTGTCGACTTTCCTTGAACTCGGTTTCGAGAGAAACCTTATTCAAACCTGCTTTCCTCACAAGATCAAGAACATCGACTACCCGTTCATAAAAGGCTCTCTTGTCCCCTCTTATGTAGACCCTCAGATCGGGGTTGTCTTTTTCCCTCTCGATCAGAAGTGCCTTCATCTCTTTGAGGGATGTCTTATGATCATCCAGATATATATCTCCTCCCTCAGTAATAGTCAGAGAGACATAGTCTCTTTTATCAACAGTAGCACTCATGGCCTTTGGAAGGTTTACACTTATCCCTCTGTGCACGACCATAGACAGCATGGCATATATAAAAAAGACCAAAAGCAAAAATACCACATCAATCAGGGGAATCATCTCTATCCGAGCGCGTTTTTGAACATTTTGTTTTATCCTCATAATAAGCTCCTTGACCTCTTTTGATCCCACAATTTTAACCTGTGCGGTTACTCAAGCCCACCGCTTGCCGGTTTCTTGTTTCGTTTTGTTTGTCATGAAATAGAAAGCTATCACCAAGCTTCAAAAAGGTCAGATAATAATACATGTGTTGCCTGAGTGTCTGAATGAGCGTTAAGGAAAAACAGGGAATTGCCTCATATTTTCATATCTGAAAAAAGGCAGAATGGAGACACTGAATTCAAGAATTCCTTTTGAGTCATTTTTCACACTATATCTTCAGCATCGCCACAAAAGGAACAATCACCTCCCATGGACTGGCACCTCCATGGAAATACCTTGACTCGTCTTGATGACCTTTGTATTGCATATTTTCCAGAAAACCATGGTCTGAGAAGAGAAATATGAGAGAGCCCTTTGGGAGTCTGTCCATATAGCTTTTAACGGAGACCTCCATATTGACGCAGATCTCTCTGAAAAGGGTGACAAGATCGTCCTTTGATTGATGCACTTTATTGTCTATGAAACCAAATTTTACTATCTTGATGCAGTTGTCCAGTTCTATCTCTTGGTAGGCATTGGTGAGAGAAGATTCCGCACCCTTGATGGTCGTATAGGAGGATTCAACATCAGCCACCATATCTAATTGAAGAGCTGAATCTAAAAGAGACCTGATTTGAACTTCTGTTGTTGTGGGATGAAGCGCCCACAGAGGAACCTCCTCTAATATCCTGTAGTTCAAAGATTGGGTTATAAATGTGTTCTCCTTGATATACTCCCAGAGATCCCATCGCATTCCGTCAAGCAGGATGAAATACCCTGTATCCTTGCCTGACGCTTTCTTAAATCTCTGGAAAAGAGCATTGGGAACATCATTGATGTGCATGGGCCGTTTTTTCCTTTTGTCTTGCTCCATATTTTCCATTGTACGCAGATAAAATTCATGAAAGGCCTTTGCCCATGTTTTTAAAAGGGTATCCATGGTTCTCTTCTTCCTGTAAAAGTGAATTTCATCAAGAAGTCCAAG
>JAXHSZ010000064.1:0-2310 GCA_034190725.1 Thermodesulfobacteriota bacterium | reverse complement strand
CAGTATCTCAAGAAGACGCTTTTTAAAGAATACAATGGTTACAGGAGCTGCTATTTCTGCGTTTCCTTCAGTATTCATAAGAAAAGCTGAAGGGAAATGGACTCAGAAATCAATTGTTCATCCAAATGTAGACAACCTTCGGGTCGTGAGTATTATCGATCAGAGGATGACTCAAGGAAAGAACGTTGCTTCTCCCTGGAAGAGTCAAGAAAAGCTTGTTGTCACTGATGTTGTCTGGGAAAATATAGATAAACTTGCATGTGCACTTGTTCAAACGAAAAATTCGCATGATGCATGGAAAGGTATTTTCATAAAACCTCCCATCAAATCATGGTCGGATACTGTTGTGGCCATAAAGACCAATAACATAGCAAAGCAGCATACACGAAGTGCCGTTATGGGAAAGATCTGTCACACACTCACTGATACTGTGGGTATCAAACCAACCAATATACACATCTATGACGCGGTCCATGGCAAAAGAATGAGCACAGAAACACCCTTTTCAGGTCTCCCTGAGGGATGTCGGATTGAAGACAGGTGGGGTGGGATCACCAGACCGACATATGTGTCAAGTCCGAATGAGAGGTACAAAGGGAAGACAAAATGTTTGAAACATCTTGTAACCGGACATGTGGATATTCTCATAAACATCGCCATGTGTAAAGGGCATAGTGAACGATTTGGTGGATTTACCATGACCATGAAAAATCATTTGGGCACTTTTTCCCCTGCACCTGCTCATCAAGGTGGAGATTTAGATTACGTGATTGCCATCAACCAATCAAGTGAGATACTAGGTCCAATGAACAAAAAGACAGGTGTGGTGCTTTATCCACGTCAGCAACTCTGTCTTATAGATGGTCTGTGGGCCAGCAAAGGTGGTCCCGGTGGCTATCCCACTGACCAGCCAAACTTCCTTGCCATGGGTGTGATGTCTCCTGCGGTCGATTACCAGGTGGCAACCAAATTCCGTGATGAAAAGATGGGTTGGAATGTCAATAGAACGGCTACTCGTCAAATACTCACAGATTTCGGATATACGGAAAGTGACCTCCCTCACGCTGGCAAACTGATAGAACTGTAGAGAGCAAAGGACGAGTCATAATACTTAGTGCTCATATTCATGTCAGATCAGCATACTGAGATTGGGTAAAACACAATTCACCTGAAAAAACACCTGAATTTGTAATTTTACAAAAATAAAAATGAGTTAAATCAAAAGGTTGGAATTGATTTCTTTCATAAGGATAAATTTTTGCATTAAGCTAAAACATGAATACAATGCCAAAGCTAAATACCCAAAAATAATTTTCCCGGCCTTCTGTGGTAAGATGATATTTGCTAGTCAATGTCAACCGGACCGTATCCGTAGCCCAAAAGTGAAAACCCACTTCAGGATAGACACTGCCAAACACATCTTTTATGACTTCTTTTTCCTCTCCGTCTTCATCAATATCACCATCTTCATCATTGTCAATGCCATCATCTTCTGCTGACACAGTTTCTTCTGAGTAACCGGCAAACACACCGAATCCAACGAATGGGGATAGCCTTTTAGAAGTGTTATATCGTACTCCCAAAGTTCCACCTATAAAAGTGTCATCGAAACTCTCAGATGCCAGAAAAGCAAAACCACCTTTTAAAGAAAGATACTCAGACACATACCCACTCACTCCAATTTCACCACCAATAGCATCAGGATCACCCCTGCCTCCCAATTCAAGATACATTCCCTCTCTTGTGGTGAAATTCTCAACTTCCTGCTGAGCATATACAATTGTCGATAAATGAATAATGATAAAGACGAATACCAAGAACCACTTTTTCATAAAAATATGATCCCTCTATAACAAGCAAGTATTGCAATCCATGTTTAACACAAGGTTGGACGAGATAAATGCAGGATAAACTCCTTATAATTTAAGGTTTTCTGAGCTTTCGGTCAGGTCGCTCATTAAAAAAGGAATCAAACAAGGTTGCTTCATCCATGCATTGACCACATCCATCTCGCAACGATAAAAAGAGATGATATGCTACTTTGGTATCATCACACTCTGCTGTGCTAGAAGATCCAATTCAAGAGGGTATCTTGTATTTTCCCCTATTTTTTATGCCCAGAGAATACACACATAAAAGTGATTATGTCAAGTCTATTCATGAAATTTCTCCCAATACTATCAATAGATTAGGAATTGTCATATTCAGCTTTTGACATATTTGTTTTCCTGAAATCTCCCCCAAATTTATTTATTTTAGACTGCTATGGGCAGGTAATGCGACTGAGGACTTCTTCTGGAAAAACGTTAT
>JAXHSZ010000063.1:0-6033 GCA_034190725.1 Thermodesulfobacteriota bacterium | reverse complement strand
ACAGATCACGGCCTGAATGTCAGGGTCTACCTCCCACAATCGTACTATTGTCTGAAGACCATTCCAACCCGGCGGCATATGCATATCTACAAAGGCTATTGCATATGGTTGATTGGTCTGAACAGACTTTTTTACCAGCTCATATCCATCGTCTCCTTGATAGGCGGAATCAATGTGAAATCCCAGGTGTTTGGACTCTGGAGGTGCCTTTCCAAACAAGTCAGTTTCCATTTGCCGGAGGGCAGGACAGCCATTCTTCTTTTCAAGTATTGCTTTGAAATCTCGATGTATCTCTTCGTTATCGTCGATTACCAATATCCTGTTATTTATAAATGAAGTGGTTTTCATTATTCCAATGTTCTATAGGCTCTATTCTCCGCGCCCCTTCCTGGCAGGGGAACATCAGTTTGCCGTAAAGCACAAATCAACTTCTATTCATCGAGAATTTGCTTTATCTTGCTGGACAACTCATTGATATTAAATGGTTTTTGTATAAACCCATTACATCCACGTTCCAGTATCTCACCCGCTTCACCGTCTATGCTATAGCCACTTGAAAGAAGGACTTTCACATGGGGATTAATCTCTTTAAGACGATCATAGGCTCTATCACCTCCCATGTGAGGCATAACCATGTCCAATAGGACTATGTCTATTGTATTCATATTTTCTTCGTAGGTCTCGATGGCCTCTCTTCCGTCAGAAGCAGTTAAGACATGGTATCCTTGGACTTCCAGCATCTCCTGACCCACTTCCCGTATCATATCCTCATCATCAACAAATAAAATGGTCTCATTTCCCTTGACAACTCCGGTCCGCTTTCTTCCCCCTCTCTGTGGCTCCTTATTTTCTCCTTTTCTTCCAGGCAGAAAGATTTTGAAGATTGTACCGTGGTCCTCTTTAGAGGACACATCAATATATCCACCATGGCCAGTTATAATGCCATAAGCCGAAGCAAGACCCAGGCCTGATCCCGTTCCCATTTCTTTGGTGGTGAAGAAGGGTTCAAAGATACGACTTTGTGTCTTACTGTCCATACCAACCCCTGTATCGGTGACAGATAAAAGAATATAATTGCCCGGTTTGGGATCGTATGCTCCATCCTTAATATCCTCATGGGTAGTATTGACGGTTTCCAGGTAAAGATCTCCACCATCAGGCATCGCATCCGCTGCATTCACATAGAGGTTGAGAAGGACCTGTTCGATCTGACTCTTATCAGCTTCTATAGTAAATAAATCCGGCGAGAGGTTTCGGTGTATGGTTATCTCTTTCTTTGTCCTGCCAAATGTATCAGACGTCTCTTCTATTAACCGATTCAAATCAATTGGCCTTACTTCATACCTCCCCTGTCTTGAATACCCTATAAGCTGTTTGGTCAGTTTTGCGCCTCTTTGAACCTGTTTCTCAATTCCCTTCAGCATGTCATAATAAGGATAGTCAGAGTCTTGGTGTAAAAGCATTAAAGAAGCATACCCCTGTATACCCATGAGAAGATTGTTGAAGTCGTGTGCAATGCCTGCAGCCAGGGTGCCGATGGCTTCCATCTTTTGTGCTTGCTGTAATTGTGCCTCTCTGCGCTTTTGCTCAGTCACATCATTGAGGATAATAATAATCTTTTGCTGACTCTCATCAAGGGCCCGGACCTTGATTTCCACTTCTTTATTATTGAGGATCACAGGTGAGTTCATGAGTATCGGCTGCGGTTCCTTTTGTATCTCATCTAACATGACCTTGATTGTAGCCCGATCTTTCCCAAAAAAGAGATCAGTAAAATCAAAAGCCAATAATTCCCTTTCAGCTCTACCGATCATTGAAAGGGCAGCAGGATTTGCATAAACCACCTTTGCCTCTCGGGTGATCTCCACAATCCCCTCTGACATACTTTCTAATATCACCTCAAAATGTCTTTTATCAGAAAGCAACTCTTTTGTAACTGCCCTGGATGTAACATACTCAAGCCCTATAATTTCCTTTGCTGCTGTTTGTGATGGTTTTTGATCTGATTGTTCTATGGCCGTAAGAATGTGTTTCGCTGTTTCCTTTAACGGACCCTTAGCAATATAAACATCTGCCCCCAGTTCACACCAATTAAAATCCCTCTCAGCAGCTATGGCAGAAAGAATGATAAGGAATACATCTTTGAGTTTTGGTGTTCCACGAATGATCTGACACAATTTTTTCCCATCAATATTAGGCATTACAAGATCAGTGACTATAATATCCGGAACATTTGTTTCCAGTACTTCAAGAGCCGAAAGCCCATCATGTGCAGTGGAAACCTCTAAGTCTTCCTTCTCAAGCACATCAGTTATGAACTTTAATACAAGTGGATGATTGTCAACTATTAATACTTTCTTCTTCATGGGAATACCCTTCAACCCTGTTTCTTCCTCGCTGCTTTGCCTTATAAAGATGTTTGTCTGCCTGATCTATCAGGGATTCAGGCAGACAAACATCTTTATACCCGAGCGGATCAAGACTACTTACTCCAAAACTTGCCGTAATGTGAATTCTTTTGTTCTCAACACAAAAATCTCTTTCTGAGATCAATTTCCTGAGTCTTTCAGCTGCTTGGAATGCACCCTTAGCGTCGGTTTCCGGGAGTACTATCAAAAATTCCTCTCCTCCATACCGCACAATCCAATCAACACCGTTCCTGACGGCACACCTCAAACAGTCAAAGAATTCTTTCAAAACTCTGTCTCCTGTCTGATGACCATGAGAATCATTGATCATTTTAAAATGATCAATGTCACACAATACCAGAGACAGAGAATGATTGTACCTCTTTGCCCTGTTTATCTCCTGAGGGAGTCTTTCGGTCAAATAACCCCTATTGTATATTCCGGTGAGAGAGTCACTAATAGCAAGGATTCTTATCTGCTTATTGGCCTGTCTTAAAGATCTTTCCATTGACAAATAACGCTTGATGATTTCAAGCCTGGCTAAAAGTTCTGCACGATGAAACGGCTTGATTATATAATCATCCGCTCCAGCTTCAAGTCCAGTTACAATTTCGTTTTTTGAATCTTTCACGGTAAGAATGACTAGATAAACATACCATTCGTAATCACGGTTCCGTATGGCCCGACACACTTCCAGACCGTTCATTTCCGGCATCTCCCAATCAGTTATGACGATTTGAAAGAAATGTTTATCTAATATTTCTAAACCGTTACGACCGTTGTGAGCTATAAACACTTTATAACCGGCTGACAGGAGTGCTTTTTCAAGAAGTTTCCTTGAGGACGGATCGTCTTCTATTACTAATATGGGAAAAGAATTATCCATTGCGAGGAACTTTCTTCACACTCTTTTAAGAGTCTGCCCTTTTCTATGAAAAATCTCATTTTTACATTGAGTAATCATCTGCTCAAGCTTTTCCGTGTATATCAGGAGATCCCTTCTTTTATTCCACTTCTCAGTGAGGGCAAAGGCCAACTGTCGGGCCATTATACTATCAAAAGGTTTCTTCATGATCAAAAATCGGTCAGTTGAACCGAGCTCCTTCACCATCTCAGTCCAGGTGTAGTCGGAAAAAGCTGTGCAGAATACAACCTCTAATTCAGGGTAAATACCCCAAATCCGTTTTACGGTCTCGATGCCATCGATACCGGGTGGCATGCGAATGTCCACAAAAGCTACGGCATAAGGATTTCCTGACTTGTATGCTTCACAAACAAGTCCTATACCTTCTTCGCCCTGATACGCTGAATCAATCTCATAGAAAACAGTTTTGTTCTCATCTCCTCCAAAGAGAGATCTTTCGATTTCGACTATACCGGTACTGATATTCTCCTGCGGATTCAAAACTTCTCTCATATCATCATGAACAGTCCAATTATCATCTATTATTAATACCCGGTTATTTCGGTTGGGTAATAGTTGGACTGTTGGATTGTAATGAGTCATTCTTGAGTACCCCAATGGCCGTCCGAATCGATTTTCCCGTTGTACGGCTTCCTCCCACTTCATAATGAAACTTTTCGACCTGTGCTGTGAGTCAGGTTCACCGCTTGCCAGCTACTCGCTTCGTTTGCTTTTTATGAACTATGGGCTCCCATAGGTTGTTTGTGTAATGGGATTGTATGCTTTGTATGTCTATTCGGATGCTGTCCGGGTTCTTACAAATAATGAGTAAACCAAACAAGCAGCCCACGCTTTCCTCAACCCTGTTTCACCGCACAGGTTGAAACTTTCAAACCGATTGGGCGAGGGGAAGCTCTACAACAAACTCGGCTCCTTTCCCAAGTCCATCACTTTGTACTGAAATCCTTCCACCTATATCCTTGACAGCTAAACCTGTCGTATGAAGACCAAATCCGGAACCGTGCTTTTTATGTGAAAAACCGTACTCAAAAATCCGGTCTTTTTTCTCTTCGGGTATACCCACACCATTGTCCCGAATCGATATAATTAAAGTCCTGTTCTCACCAAGATGACGGGTATCTATTTTGAGGTTGAGTACAAATTTTCTGTTATCTTTAACATCCAAGAGCGCCTCAAAAGCATTTTTAACAAGATTTAAAAGGGCCTGCATCAACTTCTGTCTATCAACAGTGATATATGGTACATCCTTGTAATCCCTTACAACATCGATATTGTATCGCTGAAAGGCACCGGCATGCATGGCAATAACATCATCCAGGATCTCCCCAGGATCTACTTTCTCCATTAATCCTACTGTACGAGCATAGCTCTGTTGTGTTGAAACGAGTTTTTTCACTTGTTCGACATATCCGATGAGCTTATTTGCCCTATCCAGGTTATCCTTTCTCTCTTCTGCCAGTGCTGCAGTCACTTTCCTCAGATATTCTGGAAGGAGCTTTCCTTTGGGATCATCGGTAATGAAGTGACCCAGATCATGAGGGTGTTGTTCTATTAAACCGATGGCTTTTTCCAATCCAGTGATCCGGGATGCCTCAAGGCTTTCCTGTAACAATTCCGAACTTATACCCACGCTGGTCAACACATTGTTTATATTGTGGAGAACACCTGTAGCGATCTCTGCCATGCCAGATTGATGAGCCATATCCAAGAGCTGCCGCTGCATCTTCTTTTGTTCCCGGATGTCGGAGATAGCCATGATCAGCCCACCAGTATTCCCTTGATCGTCTTTTCGTACAGCGGCATTCAACCGTACAGGGATCCTCGTGCCGTCGGGCTGATATACTTCTGCCTCAAGGTCTCTTATTTTTTCCTCATTAAAATCCTGATTGAAATCTCTATCATGAATGGACGTATCTATAGATGTGTGTATAACGTGTATAACGGGAGAAGACGCAAGAATCGAGCCAATCAACACCTTCTGTAATTCGGATTGAGACCTGCCAAATAGACTCTCAGCGGCAGGATTGGCAGTTTCTACTTTCCCATCCATTCCTACGGATAGGATCGCTTCTGTCGTCTGCTCAATCAAGGCTATTTTTTCTTGTTGTGCACGAAGCAGGTCCTCTTTTGCTTGCTTTCGTTCGGTGATATCCCTTACAATACCCCGAAATCCTATGGATTCTCCATCTGGCCCTTTTATAAGACTCAAAGAGGTTTCCACCTGCCTTTTTGTTCCGTCTTTTCCAATCACTTCCCAATTAAAACTTTTGACGGGTTCCCCGGTTCTGAAGGTCTTGTTGCCCGCTTCGTACATCCTCTTGATAGCCTCATGATCAGAGTATTGGCGGTAGTTCACTCCCATCATTTCTTCTCTGGTATATCCGAGCAACCTACATGCTGATTCATTGGAGAATGTCAGGTTTCCTGAAATATCAAGCTCAAAATATCCATCTTCAATATTTTCAATGATTGACCGATATCTGGCCTCACTCTTTTGAAGATCCGCCACTCTCCTCTTTTGTCCTGCGATATCTCTCAGAACGAACAGGAATGCCTTCCTTCCTTCATATTCGGTTGTCTCTGCACTCAGTTCTACCGGCAGTATGTTTCCTTCATTATCAATGATCTCAATCTTGCGAAAATGCAGCACCTCTTTGTCTGCCATCTTCTTTTCATATTCCTCTTTTATTTTTCTGAAAG
>JAXHSZ010000062.1:0-2720 GCA_034190725.1 Thermodesulfobacteriota bacterium | reverse complement strand
TAAGTTCACTGACAAAAATAAAGAAAAGCTAGAATACTGGAGGGATGTGGGAACCATAGATGCCTACTTTGAGGCGAATATGGATCTGGTGGAACCGAATCCGAAGTTCCACATTCATGATGCACACTGGCCAATACGTACGTATCAGGGGCAATATCCTCCAGCCAAGATGGTGTTTGCTCAGGAGCATACTGGTGGAGGGATGTGTGTCTGTTTGAATTCAATAGTTTCTGGAGGATGTGTTATCAGTGGCGGAAGAGTTCAGAACTCGGTCCTCTCTCCCCATGTTCGGATCAATAGTCACTCCCAAATAGAAGAATCTGTCCTTATGGAAGACGTAGAGATAGGTGAATATTGCAGGATCAAAAAGGCCATCATCGATAAAGAAGTGTATGTCCCACCAGGAACAGAGATAGGATATGATTTGGAAGAAGACAGGAGGCGGTTTTTTGTAAGTGATTCAGGTGTCGTTGTCATCGCAAAAGGCATGAGACTTCCATCTTCAGAAAGAGACACCATTCGGATACACGAACTGAGTGATGATAACCATCTCCTGGGCGCAGGCAATTGGAATTAAATAGTGTCTGAACGAAAACTAGATAGTGTCCATCCAGAAATGAGATATTTTCTGCAAGGTCAAGGAAGACGAAGATTTTAACCGCAGGAATACATTGGGTATGTAGGGGCACGTTGCTACATGCCCTTACATCTGAGTCTGACGCAGAAATTGGGAAAAATAGCAGTTTTCGTTCGGGCACCAAAATACCGCATGATTACTAATGACGGTCACTAAGGGGGCACTTTTGAGATGGAATAGTTACTCTTAAATGATTGTAAGGTAGATAACCTTTTGTATTCTCAAGGCATGACATCAGTTATCGTGAAACTTCAAAAGACAGATAAGTTTGTATAGTTTCTTGCTCGATAAACCTAGCACACCCAAGGAGACGAACGTGAGATGATGCCCTCATATATTCATAATCAACCGGCAAAAGACCTTTCAATGTTTAGTATCATATGTGATACCCTTTTCAGTACTCGGTTAACAATATCTCGTGAGATACAACAAAATGTATTAGAATTATTCGACACGTTGAAAAAGCCAATAGTTTATATACGAGGTCTCGAATCTAATCTGAGCCCGACAAGTCTAGATGAACATGATCTCCTGAGAGCTGTTCTTCGGATATGCGAAGAGTTTTTTTCTGAGCATAGAGTGAATATTAACTTTTATTCAGCCGGTATGGACAGTCTGAACCTGGATTTTGTTATTGAAGCTAATCTCCACAGCTTTATTTGCGAAACACTCAATAACATTAAAAAGCATGCAAATGCCAGCACAGTCAATATAAGGATATTATGTTCCACTTCAAAAATCGTTGTTCGTGTGGAAGATGATGGGAAGGGTTTTTACGCAGAAGACCTCGCGATTGTGCCTCCACGAGAAAAGTATATGGGGCTGCGAACGATGGAGGAAAAGGTGAGAATGCTCGAAGGAAAAATGAAAATCCATTCACACCCAATGGCAGGCACAAGGATTTTTATAGAAATCCCATTTAAACAAAGTAAAGGAGTTTAGAATAGACCGGTGTCGAAGTGTATCTTATTTTCATTTATAGCCTCTATACTATGAATAAATACCTGAACCACCTTCGATATCAAGAAGGGATTTGAATCCCGTGCAATCTATGGCATCAGCCATTGATGGCGCTCAAACATGACGCACGACCTTCCATGGCAATATTAAATTTCACTGCGTCATCGGACGGAATCCTCGACGATGTAAAAAAGAGTACGACTTTCTCTGATTACTCAGCAAACGAAGCAAGTAGCTGGCAAGCGGAGGGCTTGGCTAGCGGCAAAAGTCGAAAGCTTTCGTAACCGAGTTCAATGAGAAATTAATCTCAAGTGAATAATAGTCGAAGATCGAGCGTCTGGATTGCCATGTTTTACTCTCGTTGTACAAAAAGACTTCAATGATTTTGAACTGTAATGGCAAGAAGATAGGCCCAAATGCCAAAAGCATTGGTTTCTACATGCCCCATATATCCTTCAAATGATCCAAAGGAACCTTCGAAAAGAGGAGGTTATGCATACAAACGCAAACCCGATACCCAGACTAGGGGAACGAAACCTCTATTGTCCCTTCTATGCTGCCTGCCTGTACTATGCAGCGAAAAATCTTTGGCAGTCATTGGATTGTTCTCAATGTCCAAACAAATCAATACAACAGAAGATCACAGTATACGAATGTAGTGGAGACAATGTAGGCTTGTACCACAATCTATCACCGGAAATAACCAGAACGATAGAAGAATGTTTCTTGGATTGGGATTGAAAGTCCTTTTTTTCACTCTCCAAAAGAGATATTGATCGGTGCCTAAGATATTCAGAACCCTCATAGTCAAGGATAACGATGCTTTCCGAAATGTATAGAAACATCTTCTGTGAACTGAATTTTCTTCAGTAAGATTTGAAGAGGTAAGAAATGGGAATGAGAGTTATGGTTTTAAAATGATATTCAGAAAACAATATGACTTGAGCAATGAATAACGAGTCATATATGTTCACTCAGCTTTATTAAAAATCCCGAATTGACTTTAAAACCGATATCCCTGAATATCCAGATTTGTAAGACCTGCTTCTTCTGCCCATTGCACAGCTTCAACATATTCCTCACGGTTTATCTTCCTGGAGATTTCCGGGTATTCGAATGCTTT
>JAXHSZ010000061.1:0-3353 GCA_034190725.1 Thermodesulfobacteriota bacterium | reverse complement strand
GTATCGCCCCCACAGAATGTTCCCATAACATTTTATCAAAGAGGCTGAACCCGCCGTAAAACTGTTGCATTGAAGCGGTAATCACCAGATTCCCAAGTGTCTTGAATCCTAGCAGACTTATGGCGGTCCGAATACTTTTGATCCTTTGAACTCTACGGTAGTACGCAGAATTCACAAGATTCAGTATTCTTGAGACCAGATTGCTATCTTTACTGATTATATCTTCCATTTGAATGAGTGTACTGTCAGGGCTGTTTACAAGTTCAAGGACTTTTGTGGTTACCATGGGTGCAGGAGGCAGGTTACAGCTCTTGTCTATCATGGAATGGATTTCATTATTTACCATACGTCCTCCTTTCCGATAATTGAATCTCAGATATTATCTCCCGAAAGAAAAACCAAATACAAAAGGGAAATCATTATATTAAAGTGAAAAAGACAATAATCAGTCACATAAAATAAAATTTCATTATACTATTTTTATATGGGACTGTGATTATTTTTTTCAATTATAACCGAAGAAGCATGGATATTGCAACATTTAGTGTGCGATCTTCGACAATTCATTCAGTTTGTGGTCTTAAGAATCCATCACAGAGGAAACGTATCTCAGAGTCTGTTATGAAATAAGTATTGCATATAGCTGTTCAGATTTTTATGAGATTTGTACGATTCAAAAATGCAAAACAGGGGGTATGGTTGAACCTATTTCAAGGATTTTGTGTTTGAAAAGATAAGATGAGGGATACAAATGGAATTGTTAATGGACAGAAGACAAAAACTGATTGACATCATATATATGATAGGAGCAATTGTTTCTCAGAAAAGTTGAATCACTCTCCAAAAGGTTGAACCAAGGTTCGGGATTGACAAATATTGCTCTGGGTTTGCGGGAATCCTAAAATTCTCTTTGAAAATTCCAGTGTTTCAAATCTCACCTTCCATTCTGGTTCTGGTCAGAATGGGAACTGTTGAAATTGGACCAGTTTTCCTCAACAGTATCTTCCAGCGCGGTATCTTTATAGATATACCTCTCGAATAGTTTATGGTAAGAAGTCCATTTCGATGATTTATGCTTTTCTTTTTCGATGAACTGTTGAAATCCCCTAATCTTTGCATCCATATCATCAAGGTAGTATAAAATCAAGGCTTCTATAGTCTTCGGTCTCTTGGGAGAGCCAAACTCATAATGTCCGTGATGACTCAGAATGAGGTGCTTGAGCAGCATGGCCAATTCACTGGGGAAGTCGGCGATTTCGACGATCTTGTCCTCAATCATCTCAACCCCAATGGTTATGTGTCCGAGAAGCCTTCCTTCATCTGTATAATCGAAGGATCTCTCATAGGAAAGCTCGTGTATTTTCCCGATATCATGGAGGATCCCACCGGTCAAGAGAAGATCGGCGTTTATCTTGTTATAATGTTTCACCACATCCAGGATCAGTTTTGCCACACAGAAGGAGTGTTCTAAAAGCCCTCCAATATAGACGTGGTGAAGCCCTTTTGCAGCCGGAGCAATCTTGAACTGGCGTGTGAATTCCTCATCTTCAAAGAAAAGATGAAGAAGTTCCCGCAAATAAGAGTTCTTCACTCCATTGCAAATCTCAACCAGGTCTCTGAACATCCGTTCTATATTTTTATCGGTCTTCGGTAAAAATTCATCAATGAATACTTGATCCACAGAACATTTCTCCAGGTCAAAGAGCACCAGTTGAAGATCATTTTGATACCTGGATGTCCTTGATTTTACCTTGATAAAATCATCCTTTTCGAATAGGCTGGAGAAGTATTCAGCATTATCCCAAACGCGTGCACTCATCTCGCCTGTTCTGTCCCCAAGTTTCAGATTCAGGTAGGGTTTTCCGTTTTTCGATACGGCCATATGTTTTTCCTTCACAAGAAAGATGGCCTCAAGTCTGTCGTTTTCCCTTATATCTTCAATAAATATTTTATCCATTTTTTTCCATAAAAGTTTTAAAGAAGTTCAAAAATTTCTCATATTGGATATTAAAAATCAAGAAAGGGGAACAGCGAGATCCAATAGTCAATATGAAAAAACTGCCCCTATATGAGGGGCAGTTTTGCTATTTGGATTTATCAATTCAGACACAATCCAGGATCCCCAAAATGTGACAAGGGATCTAGTAAGTAAACGGCCACAATTTGTAGTATATTTTCGTCTTAACCCAGCGACCGTATATACCTGTGGGTTCAAACATGAGAAAGAGGATTATTGCCACACCGAATGCCATTACTTTTACTTCAAAGAACCTGTCCACCAAGACGGGGTATGCGGTGCCAAAAACATCTGCCGCTATCCTTATCCCCTCCGGAAGCATTGTGATAAACATCGCCCCGAAGACAGAGCCGAGAATGGATCCCATACCTCCGATGATGATCATGGCAAGATAATCTATGGATAAAGTGAGGGGAAAATGCTCGGGACTGATATCCGTTATATAGTATCCATACAACCCTCCGGCTACCCCTGCATAAAATGAGCTTATAAAGAAGGCCATGATCTTGTATTTAGCGAGATTCACCCCCATTATTTCGGCTGATATGTCCCTGTCCCTGATTGCTACCCAGGCTCTTCCAACCTTGGTTCTGATGAGATTCCTCGCGTAAAGCAATGAAACTGCAACAATGGGCATGACCAGGAAGTAAAAGGCCCTGTCATTATCTATTGCATACCCAAAGATCGTCGGAGTGGGGACGCCCATGCCAGTTGATCCTCTGGTTAAACTCTCCCATTTTATGATTACATACTGAATGATGAAAGTAAAAGCCAAAGTGGTCATAACCAAGTAAAGACCTCTGAGTCTCAAAGATGGTATGGCAACGATTAATCCAGAGATTGCCGTAATAAGACCTGCTGCTGGCAGTGAAAGCCAGAAAGGCCACCCTGCATCAGCACCAAGAATGGCGGCGGAATATGCCCCTATGGCGATAAAAGCACCATGACCCAGGGATATCTGACCGGTAAATCCTGTCAGCAAGTTCATGCCGATAGCGCCAATAGTGGCTATGGCTGCAAGGTTGACCACATAGGTTAAATATGGGCCCGCCCAGAATGGAAAGATAAACATAAGGACGATCCATCCTGCCATCCAACACTTAATCCAAATCGTCTGAAATATGGCCATGTCAGCCTGATAACTCGTCTTGTAATTTCCACTGGTCATCTATGATATACTCCTTTCTTTCTCTTTTACACCCTTTCTATCTCTTCGGTGCCGAAAAGACCATAAGGTCGGATCATCATGATCAAAATGAGGAACATAAATGCAGCCACCTCTTTTACACCCCCACCGAAAAGGTGGTCCAGGTATCCGCCGGCCAAGTTTTCCAAT
>JAXHSZ010000602.1:0-7310 GCA_034190725.1 Thermodesulfobacteriota bacterium | reverse complement strand
TTTTTGCTCAATATCTGCGTTATGCTCGAAAAATAATCCTCGGAATATCAAACATATGCCTGTGGTTATTTTTCTCGCATGCCTTGATCTTGAACAAAAAACCTCATTTCTGGATGGGCACAAACTAGGATTTTTCGTCAAGGTCAAGGAAGATCAAAATTTTAACCGCATGAATATATTGAATATTTTGAGTGTTAAAATTTTTATCTGACGCAGAGATTGGCGAAAAAGACAATTTTCGTTCAGACACTAGATAACGGAGGATTAAGAAATGACGGCAGAACTGGAAGTCAAATATCCCGTAGAACCGTTAAAATGTTGGGCAAAGGTTAAAGAACTCAGGGAGAAATATTACATAGACTATTTAACCGCCCATGAGAGAGGAGGAATTCGGTGGTCTGGTGGGGGAGCATCTATCGATGCGATACCTGCGGGATTGGGGAGGGATGTGTATTCACTGACCGGTGAGCCTTATGGAGCCGGTATAGGCTTTGACAAGAAATTTGCTGCAAAATGTCATGCAGCAACGGAGGAGGCAGGATACCCCAGGGATCTCTGCGCATATATGCGGAATTACTGGGGGTCGGTGCTCCTCAATGAATTCGCATTCGGCGGCCCCTTCCCTGAACCGGATTTCTACTGGCAGTTTCACGGGTGCTGCAGCCATGCAAAATGGTATCAGGAGGCTGCCAGAATCGGGGGCAATAAAAAGCCTGTGGTAACAATTGACGGAACTTCCGGTCTCTATTACAAGAAAAACGAGGATACCGGAGAATTCTATGCAGACCTCCCCAAGGATGGCATACGATATGTTGTTGACCAGTTGCATGAAAGCATAGAGAAGCTGGAGAAGATCACAGGTCGCACCTTCCGGGATGAGCTCTTATTTGAAGCAGCGGAAAACCATTTTGAAAACGTTACACTGTGGTCAAAGATATGTATGTTGAATCAGACCATTCCCGCTCCATTGGATGAAAAAAGCATGTTTTCACTCTATGTTCTGTCGGTATTGAGCAAAATCTCAGGAGAATATGTGGAGTTTTATCGAGAGTTGCTGGACGAGGTCCGTGATCGTGTGGATCGAGGCATAGCCGCTCTTGCCACGGAACGAAAGAGAATTATGAGTGACATTCAACCCCCCTGGGGGTTTCTGAAGATGTTCAGATATCTTGAATCATATGGATGTGTATCCATTGGATCAATGTATAGTATGGGATTGATGGGTATTTGGAAGATCGAAGAGGATGGAACGCTGGTGCCGCGTCCCACACCCAAGGAACTGGGTATAGAGATCAAAGATCGGGATCAGTGTCTGGAACTCCTAGTAGACTTTATGTTCTCAAACTTCTGGTTTCACAATATGCATGAACACACACTGAAAGGGTATATCATTCAGAAGATATACGAGCAATGGCATTGTGATGGTGTAATGATCCACTATAACCGTGGTTGTGAGGGCCTGTCACTCAATGTGGCTGAAAATAGACTCCACTTGATCAAGCAAGGTATTCCTGTTGTCAGCTATGAAGGAAATATGGGAGATGAAAGAGAATTCGACCTTGCGGAAACGGAAGGAAGGATCGACTCTTTTATGGAATCTCTTGGATTAAAATAGGTTTATCTTATAGTGGAATATGCAAAATGGAGGTGTTGAGAAATGATTACGGCAGGCATAGATGTAGGCGCAAAAAGCGTGAAAGTCCTCATAATAAAAGACCATGACATAATGAATAAGGGCATGGGATTCATGGAAATGGACAGGGAAAGGTCAATTCAGAAGATCTTTGACAAGTGTTTAGCTGAAGCGGGATTAAGCAAGAATGACATAGACTATATCATCAGCACCGGTGCAGGCAGGAAATTCGTTCCTTTCGCTCAGAGTAACTCAACAATGGTGACATGTGACGCCATCGGCATAGTCAAACTTGAACCCAGTGTCAGAACACTCATAGACATCGGAGCCAATGATGCACGAGCGGTCAGATTTGATGAAACAGGCAAAGTAATCGATTTTGCCGTGAACGAAAAATGTGCTGCAGGTGCCGGAGCATTTGTTGAGGCGATGGCCCGTGCCATGGAGGTTTCTCTGGAAGAATTTTCCGAACTTTCACTGAAAGCTGAAAAGACGATTCCCATAAACGCCCAATGTGCCATCTTTGCGGAATCCGAAGTTGTTTCTCTGGTACATGAGGAGACCGCTCGTAATGATATTTGCAGGTCCGTTCATGATGCAATGGCAGGCCGGATAGTTTCCATGACAAAGCGACTCCTTCTGGAGAAGGACATTGCAGTTGTGGGCGGCGTTGCTCTGAACAAGGGCATGATGGACTCTTTGAAAAAAGATTTGAAGATGGACTTTATCATACCCAAAGACGCAGAGTATATCGGTGCCCTTGGAGCAGCTGTTTTAGCAGGGCAGGAGATGAATAAATGATATTTGTAATTGCCGTGTTGCCCATCAAATAAGTTATAACAAATCGAAGAGGTGGAAAAAATGACTGAACATGATGTGGATAAAGAATACTGGAGATGGGATGAATATCACTGGAAAGACCCTGACAGAAACTGGAAAGACGCAAAGATTATCAGCGCCGGTGTGGATGTGGGTTCCGTGAGTTCACAAGCAGCGATACTCACCGATGGTGAATTGTTCGCCACCGCTAATATGAGAACAGGGCATAACAGTCCGGACAGCGCCCGTCGGGTCATGAACTGGGCCTTGGAAGGGGCTGAGGACATGACCCTGGATGATATACATTATATTGTAGGAACAGGCTACGGCAGGTTGAAAGTCCCCTTTGCAAACAAGGCTGTGACTGAGATTGCCTGTCATGCAAGGGGCGCAAATTTCATGTACGGTCCTACAGTTCGCACAGTAATGGATATGGGCGGGCAAGATTTGAAAGTCATTAAATGTGATGAACGGGGGAAGGTACTGAATTTCATGATGAATGAAAAGTGTGCTGCAGGAACGGGCAGAGGCATGGAGGTAATAGCTGATATTCTCCGTGTGCCAATAAAAGAGATTGGTGACCTCTCCATGCAAATTGATGAGGAGCCGCCACCCATATCCAATATTTGCGTTCTCTTTGCCAAAACAGAAGTGATGGGCATGCTCTATGAGAAAATGCCGGTTAATGTAATTCTGGCTGCATATGCTACGGCAATGGCAGACAGGGTTTCAGCCCAGGTAAAAGAAGCCGGTGTGGAGAAGGACTTTGTCATAACCGGGGGCATTGCAAAGAACAGGGGTGTTGTGGAGAGGCTTGAACGTATCCTGGGAGTAAAATCATTAAAGACCCATGTGGATTATCAAATTGCCGGGGCTCTTGGAGCAGCTCTTTTTGGAAAAGTACTTTATGAAAAATCACTCAAAAAATAGGAAATCCCAAGATGCCTCATATTCTCATAAATGGACAGGAAGTTATTGCTGAAGAGCATAAAACGGTTCTAGATGCAGCCTTGAAAGCAGGAATTTACATTCCCCACTTGTGTTTTCATATTGGATTAAGTTCTACAAAGTCATTGCAGCCAAATCAATCTATCTATCATGGAGGTACTCAGATCAGAAATGATTCTGAAGATCAATACCCAGGCTGTAATTTATGCTTGGTAGAAGTTGAAGGTATGGATGGATATTATCAATCTTGTGCGCTATATGTTAAAGACGGAATGAAAGTGTTTACCATGACGGAACTTGTCATGGAAAAGAGAAAGCAGAATCTGACACTCCTTCTCAAGAAGCATCCTCATGCCTGTATCCAATGCGATCAGGCACAAGGATGTGACAGAAAACTTTGTTCTATGGAGGTGCCTGAGAAGGCAAGGTGCTGTTGGAAATTCGGCAACTGTGAGCTGCAAAAAGTTGCGGAATTCATAGGGCTTGAACAAGGGACGGGGTACACTTTTCCGGAAGATTTCCCCATAATAGAAGATAACCCGCTATTCAGTGTGAATTATTGTCTTTGTGTCGGCTGTCTTCGCTGTGTGATTGCCTGCAGGAACGCAGCCGAGAGAGAGACCATGGGGTTTGTGAGGAAAGATGGAAGGTATATTGTAGGGACTTGTGCCCCTGGTTTTAAAGAGTCAAAGTGTAGATTTTGCCTGGTATGTGTTGAAGTATGCCCCACGGGAGCCTTGCGGGATACAGATACATCAAAGAAGAAATCAAAGATAAGACTCTCCATTTCACCTTCCATATTCCCTCCTGAAAAAGATGAATCGATGCCTCTGGATAAAGCAAATTTAACAAACGTGCCGGGAATAGAGGGTGTTTATCAGCTTTACGATAAAGAAAAAAATGTGCTCAAGATTGTCGGCGTAGAAAATTTAAAAGAGATATTGAGTGCAGAATTGGGAAATACTGTTGATGCGGCTTATTTTTCTTATGAAGAAAATCAGATGTATACGACCAGAGAAAGACAGCTTCTTCAGCAGTATATGAAAAAACATGGTGATTTTCCACCTGGAAACAGGGAAATGGATGAACTTTTTTCATAGAGAGTATCTAAAGAAAACTGCTATTTTTTCAATTTCTGCATCACTTTTAACCATATTGTCCCTTTCATTACTTCCACGCAAGCCTTAAATATAAAATGTGAACTCGATTGAAAAAGAAAATACATATTCAAAGAATACCACTTCCTTTCGCTTCCCTTTATGAAAAGGCCACCCGACTCGCAAAGGATACATACTATAGAAATGTCGCTGAAGAAGTAATCTCACATCTGACAGCAGGGATACTTCTCGATCTTGGTACTGGACCTGGGTACCTTCCTATTGAGATAGTGAAAAGGTCTTCTGAAATCAAAATCGACGGAATTGACTTGAGCGGCACATTGATAAAGACAGCACGGTTGAATGCATTCAAAGCAGGTGTTTCCGATCAATTGCATTTTCAAGTGGGGAATGCTGCGAAACTGAGATTCGAGGACGATGCCTATGATATGGTTATCAGTACGGGCATACTCCATATGTTAAAGGACCCCGTAAAGGTATTGCAGGAATGTCACCGAGTATTAAAGCCGGGCAGCGAAGCATGGGTATATGATCCAGCGCAAGTGACCTCACAAATTGATATAAGGGCATGGGGGGATTCACTTACATTTCAAGAGAAGCTTTTCTTTAAGCTCTTTCGTCTCTTCAGTCGACTCAATCCACCTCATGTATACACAAAGGAACAGATTGAGGAAATGCTTGGTTCTATGCGATTTGATGAGTATACTATTGAAGAAGGTGATCGGGAGATACGAATTAAGTTGAGAAAAAGTTGACACATAATCGGTGTTCACTTATAATGTGGTGTTGAAGAAAGGAGATGTGGCATGCCTAATATAACCATTTCCTTGGATGATGATTTACTCAGATGTGGACGGCAGTATGCTGAAAAACATCAAACATCTGTGAATGCACTCATCAGGAAATTACTTGAACAGACGGTGAGACCTCAATCAATAGACTGGCTTGATGAATGTTTTACATTGATGGATGATGCGAAAGTAAACTCCAACGGTCAAAGCTGGAAACGAGAGGATCTATACGATGGCTAAGATCTTCATTGATACAAATATCCTGGTTTATTGCATGGACAGTTTTGATTTAGCTAAAAGAGATCGATGCCGTATGCTTTTAAAAACATTAACAAATGATCTACGGGGGGTGATTTCCACACAGGTCATGCAGGAGTTTTATGTTGCTGCAGCTAAAAAACTCGGTGCTGATGCACTGCTAGTAAAAGACATACTCCATTCTTTTGAACGATTTGAAACCGTTATCATTACACCAAGTCTCATAAAAGATGCTATAGATTGTAGCATCATCAATCGATTGTCCTTTTGGGATGCTCTCATTGTAGCGGCAGCAGAAAGTGCCCATTGTGAAAAACTATGGTCCGAGGATCTCAATGATGGGCAAATCATTCGAGGTGTGAGGGTTGAAAATCCTCTGTGATATGGGGATTCAGCCCTTGATATTGTACAAATTTAACACTTGATCTCAACAATCAACCTGCCAATGGAAGCTGCTGTGCTTTTTCCAGGCAGCAGATCTCGGTGTTATTCGCTGACAAGTACCAACCTGTGCGATTGGCCTGGTTCACCGCTTGCAGGCTCAACCATACAGGTGGAAAAGTTTGATTACCGTCCGATCAATAATAAAAAACGAGTGGTCTCATGATTATAGAAAAATTGAATTTCCTATGGGTCTATGTAACAAATTCAAATCCAGATATACCCTACAAAGGAAAATGGGATTTTCCGAAAACAAAAGAAGAATATTTCGAGCATTGGGGAAAATGGGTCATATTTGGTGAAAAAGAGTACCTGGATGAATTGGCGTGTCAACTTGACCCATATGTTGAAGACAGGCATATTTGTAATATTAAATACCTTCGTGAAGCGCTTGTCTGGACAGGATTTGATCAACCGGCTATGTGTGTCTATTGTGATGACAGAGAAAAGGAAGATATATGGCAGATTTTATCTGGTGTTGGTTTGACGGATAAACTATGGATATATGAGAGGGAGACAATAGCCGCCTGGCTGCCAGGAGGAGAACTTATAGAAAAGATGATCACCTATTATAAATTGAGCCCTGAAAAGAGCGAGAGAGTAAGAGAGAGAATCAGGCAGGACAGTGAGGGATGGCTTTATCATCTCTATGGAGAAGGAGACAAAGATAAAGATACCTGGAATCTTGAGCAGATGATATGGAAACTCGCTCAGGAAAAAATGAAGCAAAAAGGCTCAAAGTCAGGGATTAAATAAAGTCAACTACCACCGCCAGAGGCGGTGGCTTGTATATTTCCCTAGAAGGTGCCCTACTATGTGGTTTAATCAAACAAACTTAGCTGTCTTTGTTCAATTTCTTTCTCCTTCTTTTCTTGCCATTATACATACTTTCTTATCTTATCCTCATCTAGACCCACTGTACTCACACAGTAACCTCGCGACCACAGATGACGCCCCCAGAACTTCTTTCCGATCCTCTCATATCTTTGGAACAACCTCATGGATAGCTTGCCTTTCAAAAATCCCATCATTAATGAAACCGAATATTTGGGCGGAATGGAAGCTGCCAAATGGATGTGATCATGCTGAACGGTCAGATCTAGTACCTCCACCTTCTCTTTCTGACGAGAAAGGAAATATAGCTGCTGCTTGGTATACTCTCCAATCTCATTATCAAAAAACCTAAACCGATATTTCGGACAAAACACAATGTGGTATTTGCATTCATACAGCGTATGTGATAACTTTCTGAATTGCTGACTCATTGAGTACCTCCCTAATATGCAAGCACCTTCCAGGGAG
>JAXHSZ010000601.1:0-2215 GCA_034190725.1 Thermodesulfobacteriota bacterium | reverse complement strand
GTGAGCTTCATGAGCTGGGTTTCGCTCATTCGGTGGAAGCCTGGTATGAAGGGACACTGGCAGGAGGATTGTATGGAGTGTCTCTTGGGAAGTGCTTTTTTGGGGAATCCATGTTTACGCAAGTGAGTAATGCTTCAAAAGTGGCTTTTGTCACCCTCATTGAATATCTGCAGAGATTGTCATTTCATATGATAGACTGCCAAGTCACCACAGACCATTTAATCCGTTTCGGGGCAAGGGAAATACCAAGAGCTCAATTTCTTAAAGAGCTTGAAGCAGCACTGGATGCACCGACTAAAATGGGGAGATGGCTATTGAACGATGAAAAGAATTGATCTCAGAGGAACTTCCTCAATTCAAAGACTTTCTTATTCTGGTTGATCACAATATGGTAATACTTGTCTTGGGGCATATAAATGTAAGGTACGTCTTCCGTGCGTTTGTATACGAAATATGAGAGAATCATTCGGTTTACTGCACGATGTCCAATGATCATAATGTTGTCGGAATGCTTGCTCAGGTATAAAACCTTTTTTACACCTCGTTCGATGCGTTGCTCCATAGATACATAACCCTCTCCCTCAGGATACTCATAATAATATTTATTCAGTTTCCTTGCGGCGGCCACTTCCGGCATTTTTTCCCGGATCTCTTGGTATGTCATATTCTCGCAGATACCACCGTTTATTTCATTAAACTCGTTCAGTGGGATGATGCTGCATTCCGGTTGTGCTTGCTTAAAGGGAATACATGTCTGAATTGAACGTTTCAGATCAGATGTAAAGATCAGGGGGATCCTCTTGCTTCTAAAACTTTCTGCCAGTCTTTTCGCTTGTAAATGTCCATGGGAGGTAAGCTCCGAATCGCCACCGATGCGATCTTCAAGGTTGTAATATGTTTCCGTATGCCGAATCAGATACAGGTTTTTGATGAAAGGCGTGACAAGAAGATCACGAATTCGGTCAATGAATGGAACATCATCATTCACCTCGGCCTTCAGTATTCTGTAATTAAAAGAATCTACTTGAATAAAGTTCCGTTCTGAATCCAAGGGGTTGTAAATTCCCTGATAATACTCTATCCTCTTCTTGAAACCATCAATTGCTTCGTCCAGGTACAGATGATTAAATTCGGAAGTGCTTACTTTATAACGTATATTTGCTTCCAGGATCTCCTGATCATTATTGATACATTCAACAAATATGACCCTGTCTTGAGGGAGGTCCTCACAGAGCATATTTCGACGCTTTTGGCTCACATTTGTTGCATCTATAATAGCAACCTTTTGTTTTGATTTACCTTTCCTCATAAAAGCTTTCGCCTGGTTGAGGTTTAAGATGGCGTATCGCTCCCGCAATGCAGCTGCCTCTTTGTTTAATGGATCAAAAAATTCAGGGTAGCTGGTATTTTCCTTGGTCAGCTTTCTCCTCAAATCCCCGTTATTGAATATCCTCGTACGGATACCATCCAATCTCAGGCTCTGACAGAGCTTGCCTGCTATTGTGCTCTTCCCTCGTGCAGGAAGACCTACCATGATGACATAGAGATGTTTTTTATCCATGTGCAATTTTATCAGGTATGAACCAGCTACAATTTCAGGATTTATTGTTGAGGAAAACCGAGTTCTGAAACTTCCGTGATTATGAAAAATCCTCACCATTCACAAATTCGGGGTTCACAGGTTTCAGGTTCAACAAAGAATGCAGTGACATAAAGAGTTATGTGTATGGAGAGGATCTTGAAGTCGAAAAAAAGCTATTATGCTTGAACGAAGAGTGTATTGCCCGTTTTTTTCTGTTCTGAAACCTGATATCCGAAACCAAGATTGGAGTATTTGTAATGATACATAATCATAAAAAAGAGCATCAGTGACAAAACCTGTGAACAATTATGAAAAACTTGTAACGTTTAAATCAACCTCATAGAAGAAAAGAGCCGATTCAGAAAGTTCATAGGTCATGAATTCATATTCTCAATTCATATTCTCAATTCATATGGTTTCATGTCAAGCAAATTCTGTGTGATTCTCTTTTGTTCACATCCGGTAAATGAAATTCGCATAAAGATTCTTACTCTCTCATTACAATCAGCTATTACTACTACGTTAAGTTTTTATTGACATTATTTCGATTTTTCTATATACACTCGGGTATGGAAACTCGAGAGATAGAACAATTTCGGTTGAAGCTGGAGGCTTTCGTGGCTGATGTAGTTT
>JAXHSZ010000600.1:0-5122 GCA_034190725.1 Thermodesulfobacteriota bacterium | reverse complement strand
GAAAGTACCATATGACCGAGAAGGAATTTAAAGTAAGGTTAAAAAGGAGTGGAATCGGCAGGCCCAAGAAGCACAGAGAGACACTGATTGGATTGGGTTTAACCAAACTGAACAAAACCATTACTTTGAAAGATACCCCTGAGGTTAGAGGAATGGTCAGGAAAGTCTCCCACCTGGTAGAGGTTATTGAACAATGAGATTAAATGAATTAAAGCCTTCCTCAAGGTTTAACAAGAAGAAAAAGAGAGTTGGGCGTGGGCAAGGCTCAGGTCACGGGCAGACCGCCTGTCGTGGAATGAAGGGACAGCGATCTCGATCCGGAGGAGGTGTTCCTCCCGGCTTTGAAGGAGGACAGATGCCTTTAAAGAGGCGACTTCCCAAAAGAGGTTTCACCAACATCTTTAAAAAGAGATACGCTTTGGTCAATATCAGAGATCTGAATAGATTTCAAGAGGGCACTCTCGTTGATGACAGGGCTTTGATTGATTGCGGGTTGGTAAAAGGTGCTTATGACGGAATAAAGATATTGGGAGATGGAGAGATTGATTACCCTCTTACCGTAAAGGTTCATCAGTTGAGTAAAGCAGCCAAAGAGAAGATTGAAGCTGCCGGTGGGAAGATTGAGGTGGTGTAGTTGATAGGCGGGTTTCAAAATATACCAAAGATCCCTGAACTCAAAAAACGTATTGTCATCACGTTTCTATTACTGGTCGTTTATCGAATAGGCGTGCATGTGCCCACTCCAGGGATCGACAGAGATGCCCTGGCTTCATTCTTTGCCCAGGCAAAAGGGACACTTCTTGATCTCTTTGATATGTTCTCCGGTGGGGCATTAGAAAACCTCTCTGTATTCGCATTGGGCATCATGCCTTATATCAGTGCCTCCATCATCTTACAGCTTCTTACGGTAGTGAGCCCACATTTGGAAAAGCTGTCAAAGGAAGGGGAAGCAGGGAGGAGAAAGATAACCCAGTATACGCGATATGGTACGATTATTCTCAGTATTATTCAAGGATTCGGCATAAGTGTGGGGCTCGAGAAGATGACGGGACCTGCCGGGGAGATGGTGGTTCTCAACCCGGGTTTATCCTTTAAGGCAATGACAATTATAAGCCTGACAGCAGGAACCGCATTTATCATGTGGCTTGGAGAACAAATCACCGAACGCGGGATCGGAAATGGAATTTCCCTCATTATATTTGCCGGTATTGTGGCCCGAATGCCTAGTGCAATAATAAACACAATACGTCTCTTACGTACCGGAGAGATAAATATCTTTTTGATACTGGTCATTGTAGCAATGATGGTTGTGGTTGTTGGGGTTATCGTTTTTGTTGAAAGGGGACAGAGGCGTGTTCCTGTACAATATGCAAAGAGAGTAGTGGGAAGAAAGATGTATGGTGGTCAGACCACTCATTTGCCTCTTCGGGTTAATACCGCAGGAGTCATCCCCCCGATTTTTGCTTCTTCAATATTGATGTTTCCATTAACAATTGCTAACTTCTTGCCGAAACCATGGATAGATGCTCATCCGGTCTTCCAGAGGGTAATCGACAGTTTAGATCCTGGTATGCTTATATACAGTATTCTCTATGTTGGTCTGATCATATTCTTCTGTTACTTCTATACTGCTGTTACTTTCAATCCGGTTGATATTGCAGACAATATGAAGAAATACGGAGGATATATTCCGGGGATAAGACCAGGTAAAAAGACTGCTGAATATATAGATAAAGTTCTTACACGGATAACCTTTGGGGGTGCTCTCTATGTATCGGCAGTATGTGTATTGCCTACAATTCTGATCAAGAGATTCAATGTACCCTTTTACTTCGGTGGCACAGCTCTCCTCATAGTTGTTGGTGTCGCTATGGATACAGTTTCTCAGATTGAGTCCCATTTGCTCACTAGACATTACGAAGGATTCTTGAAAAAGACTAGGCTTAAGGGCCGCCGTTAATGTATACTATATCATATTTTATGGAAAGGATGGATCGGTTATGAACCTCATACTTGTAGGTCCCCCTGGCTGTGGAAAAGGCACTCAGGCAAAGATGCTCATAGAAAAGTATAATATACCTCAAATTTCAACAGGGGATATTCTCAGAGAAGCCGTTAAAGAAGGGTCTCCTATGGGAAAACAAGCTAAGAGCTACATGGATAAGGGGGCTTTGGTACCAGATGAAGTCGTAATAGGAATAATCGAAGAAAGGATACAAAAACCCGATTGCACGGGTGGTTTTATTTTGGATGGATTTCCCCGAACAGTAGCACAGGCTGAGGCTTTGAATGAAATTCTTACAAAGATGGAGTTAAAGATAGATCATTTGATCAATATAGAAGTCGATGATGGCGAACTGTTGAAAAGACTCACGGGAAGAAGAACATGTAGGGAATGCGGAACAGGGTACCATATTCTATTTGATCCCCCCAAGAAGAGCGATGTTTGTAATGAATGCGGTGGGAAACTCTACCAAAGGGACGATGATCAAGAGGACACAATAAAGAGCAGATTAAAAGTCTATCATGAGCAAACTGCTCCGGTAATAGGATATTATCAAAAAATGGGTGTATCGAGAAGTGTAAATGGTGTGGGTAAGATAGACGAAATATTTCAAAGGGTTACCGACACCATTGATACAGCATAAACAGTGTTTCAATGAAAATCCTCTTTATGCGGTGGAAAACACAAAATCTGAAACAATTCCTGAAATATGAGTGCCCGAATTACAAAAAGATATGTAAATTGAGGTTTTTATGCCAAAAGAAGAAGCTATTGAAGTACAAGGGACGGTCTTGGAAACCTTACCCAATGCCATGTTTAGGGTGGAACTGGATAACGGGCACAAGGTCTTGGCCCATATCTCAGGGAAGATGAGGATGCATTATATCAAGATACTACCTGGTGATACTGTAACAGTTGAGTTATCTCCGTATGACCTTAACAGAGGGAGAATTACCTATCGCTCCAAATGAAACACCTGAGATGCCGGCAAAAAAGGTAAGCAATTGGAGTAAACAGGTGAAAGAAAGGTCTTTTATGGTGGAGGGGAAATCCATTCTAGAAAGTGGTGGACTAAAATGAAGGTAAGGGCCTCAGTGAAGAGAAGATGTGACAAGTGTAAAGTGGTGAAACGTAAGGGTGTCATCAGGATAATTTGCGAAAATCCGAGACATAAGCAGCGACAAGGGTAGCGAGGGAGGTACAGACGTTGGCAAGAATTGCTGGGGTTGATTTGCCCAGGGGGAAGAGGATGGAGATCGCTTTAACCTACATCTATGGCATTGGGCGTTCTACATCGAAGAAGATCCTTGAAAAGGCCGGAGTGGATTTGAATATGAAATCCGATCAAATTTCAGAATCTGATGTTGCTAAAATCAGGGAGATAATAGATTCTGAATATAAGGTAGAGGGTGACTTGCGAATGGAAGTCTCTATGAACATAAAAAGACTGATGGACATAGGGGCATACAGGGGGTTGCGTCATAGGCGTTCTCTCCCTGTTCGTGGACAGAGAACCTGTACCAATGCAAGAACACGAAAAGGACCCCGGAGGGCGATAGGAGGTAGAAGAAAGTAGGAGGTTTGATGGCAAAACAAAGGAAAAAGGGCGTTAGAAAGAAGAAGGAAAAGAAGAATATCCAGAATGGGATAGCCCATATTCAAGCTACCTTTAATAATACGATTATTACTATTACAGATACAAGTGGAAATGTGATAGCCTGGTCCAGCGGAGGAACCCGAGGATATAAAGGTTCAAGAAAGAGTACTCCTTTTGCTGCCCAATTGGCCGCCGAAGATGCTGCAAGAAAGGCCATGGAACATGGAATGAGGAACATCGATGTTTATATCAAAGGGCCTGGCGCTGGGAGAGAATCCGCTTTGAGATCCCTTCAAGCTATGGGATTCAATGTAAATTTGATAAGGGACGTTACGCCTATCCCTCATAATGGATGTCGTCCACCTAAGAGGAGAAGGGTATAAAGGAGGGGAAGGTTTGGCTCGGTATACTGGATCTGTTTGTCGGTTTTGTAGAAGAGAGAATTTGAAGTTATACTTAAAGGGTGACAGATGTTACTCAGATAAGTGTGCATTTGAGAGGAGGGCTTATCCCCCTGGGCAGCATGGACAAAGGCGTCCAAAATACTCTGATTACGGTATCCAACTTCGTGAAAAACAAAAGGTGAAAAGGATTTACGGTGTCCTGGAGAAGCAATTCCGAAGGTATTTTGAAAAGGCTGAGAGGATGAAAGGGATAACGGGTGAGACTCTGTTAATCCTTCTTGAAAGAAGAATGGACAATATGCTTTTCCGTTTTGGATTCGCCAGTTCCCGTAGCGAAGCCAGGCAACTGGTGAGACATAATCATTTTATGGTCAATGGAAAACGAGTAAACATACCTTCCTACTTGGTCAGTCCGGGTGAGGTAATAGAGGTGACGGAAAAGAGCAAAAAGGTTTCTAGAATCATTGAATCGTTAGAAGCTGTGGCTCGGCGTGGTGTTCCTCATTGGTTGGAATTGGACAAAGAGCATATGAAAGGAACGGTGATTTCCTTACCTTCCAGAGAGGATTTAACGATGCCTATTCAGGAACAGCTCATTGTAGAGCTCTATTCAAAATAACTAAGTGATTTTCACCATAAAAATTTCACCTAAGATGGAGTAAAGATGTACAAAAATTGGCGGGGGCTTGTAGAACCCAAAAGACTGGAGGTTGAAACCGAAACACTTACAGAATGTTATGGGAAGTTTGTTGGGGAACCTTTTGAACGGGGCTTTGGAATTACCCTAGGAAATTCTCTCAGGAGGGTTCTATTATCGTCTATTTTGGGTGCTGCTATTACATCCGTTAGGATCGATGGAGTGCTCCATGAGTTCTCGACAATTCCCGGTGTTCGAGAAGATGTTACGGAAATCATTCTCAATCTAAAGGAAGTTTTGGTGAAGCTTCATTCAGACGGTCCCGAGACGATCACGATAAATATGGATAAAGAGGGTGAGATCAAGGCTTCGGACATTATTGTAAACAACAATGTTGAGATATTAAACCCTGATTTACACATTGCCACTTTGTCGAATGGTGCTGTACTGAATATGGAGATGGTTGTTAAAAAGGGAAG
>JAXHSZ010000060.1:0-8657 GCA_034190725.1 Thermodesulfobacteriota bacterium | reverse complement strand
GTTGAGGAGATCTCCGGTCTCGATTGCGAACTCATTCTTGAACCGGGCAGAGTAATCGTTGGAAATGCGGGCATACTGGTATCCAGAGTTCTTTATACAAAAAAGAGCGAAGAGAAAAATTTTGTCATTGTAGATGCTGGGATGAATGACCTGGCCCGTCCTACTCTGTATAATTCCTACCAGGGCATTCAACCTGTTACGTTGATGGAGAGGGACAATTTTGTGGCTGATGTGGTGGGACCCATTTGCGAATCAGGAGACTTTCTGGCCAAAGACAGGAAGATGCCCCAATTCGAGCGGGGAGATTTAATAGCTGTCATGAGCGCAGGTGCCTATGGTTTTAGCATGTCATCCAACTATAACTCCCGTCCCCGTGTTCCGGAAGTTTTGGTCACTGAAGACGAATTTCACATCATTCGGGAAAGGGAAGAGTACCACGATCTCATCAATGGTGAAAAGATCCCTGAATTTCTAAGGTAGTATTTCACAAAGCTGAATCGTCTCGCACAATCAAAAAATGATGAACCATATAGACTTTTTCAAGATGAGTGGAAGCGGAAACGACTTTATCATTATAGATAACCGTGATGAGGTTATCAACGGAGACAGTATCAATGATGTGGTGAAGAAAGTCTGCAGAAGAAAGACATCAGTGGGAGCTGATGGGTTGATCCTGATACATGAATCTGATAGGGCTGATTTTCAGTGGAAGTTCTTCAATGCGGATGGGAGTGAAGCAGAAATGTGTGGAAATGGCAGCAGGTGTGCAGCCAGATTTGCTTATCTTAAGGGGATTTCGCCCAGGGAGTTGTCTTTTGAAACCCTTGCAGGTATCATTAAAGCTCGTATTCTGGAAGATACTGTTGAGCTTGAAATGACCATCCCTAAAGACATACATCTTGATCAAACATTGATCATTGAAGGAGAAAAGCATCAGGTGAATTTCATTGACACAGGTGTTCCACATGTTGTGAAATTCGTGAAAGATACAGAAGCATGTCAGGTGGTTGAACTGGGAAAAAAAATACGCTATCATCACCAGTATACACCAGCCGGAACCAATGTAAACTTTACGTCAGTAATAGACAAAACGAACATGACAGTCCGAACCTATGAAAGAGGCGTTGAGGATGAAACTCTCGCCTGCGGAACCGGGGCTGTGGCCTCAGCGCTTGTGGCATATTTGAAAGGTATGGTCTTCTCCCCGGTGGCCATCAAGACCAAAGGAGGAGAGGTTCTGACCGTCCATTTCATACCAAATGAGGTGGGATTCGAAGAAGTATTCCTGGAGGGAGATGCCCGAGTCATCTATGAAGGACGGTTGTGGGATGATGCTCTGATTGGGTAGGGAAGATGAAAATGTTGTATGAAAGAAACGGACAATTCAGTGGAATATACACCTAAGGAAGAACTTAATAGAAGAATAGCTCGCTTTCAAAGAGTTTTATTGGAAAAAGGTCTGGACGCATCATTTATCCTTCAAAAGGCAGATCTTTTTTACTTTTCAGGAACAGTCCAATCTTCGATACTCTGCATACCGGCAGAAGGTTCCCCCGTATTGCTGACAAGAAAGAGCTTTGAGCGTGCACAAAGAGAATCAGCCCTGGAAAACATTGTGCCCCTTACTTCTTATCGGGAGTTACTGAATCTCCTCAGGGACAATGGGATAACGACACTTGATCATATCGGCATGGAACTCGATACTGTGCCCTGGTCCCTTTTTATGTCATACCAGAAAATGTTTCCAAAAAGTGAGTTTGCGGACATCTCAAGTGCTGTAAAGAATCTCAGAATGATAAAGTCACTCTATGAAGTCGATCAGCTGAGAAAGGCCGGTAAGATATCCGATGAAGTTCTGGAGAAAGTGAGAGGTGAACTGAAAGAGGGACGAACCGAGGTAGAAGTGGCATCAGAGCTCTTGAAAATCTCTTTTGAAAGAGGTTCCCATGGGCCTGGTATGTTTCGGGACTGGAACCAGGGAGCATTTGCACTTCCCATAGTCCTGTCGGGAGAAAGTGGAGCAGTTCCTTCATTTACTGATGGTCCATTTGGGGGCAGCGGGATAAACTGTATTGTTCCTGTTGGTCCTTCCACAAAGAAAATAAAAACCCATGAACCGATTGTAATAGACATTGGGACCTCATACAATGGCTATCAAACAGATGTTACTCGAACTTACTCCGTGGGGGAGATCTCCTCTTTCCTCAGTGATGCATATGATACAACACTCAAGATAGAGGAGCGGTTGAAAAGAGAGCTTGTGCCTGGAAAGGCCTGTTCTGACCTCTACAAGATTGCCGAAGAGATGGCCCAAAGTCTAGGTTATGGAGATAATTTCATGGGATATGGAAACAATAGGGTGCGTTTTGTGGGGCATGGGATTGGGATAGAGATGAATGAGTTTCCGGTACTTGCAAAAGGATTCGATATGCCCCTTGAAGAAGGTATGACGATCGCCATTGAACCGAAACTTATCTTTCCGGGTCTTGGAGCCGTTGGTATCGAAAATACATGGCTCATCAAGAAGAGCCATCCAGAGCCTCTGACCATGACAGCTGAAACCCTGGGTATTCTATAGATCGAGGAGGTGAAGAGATGTTGAAATCCATTGTCATTGGGGCATCGGGCAGAATGGGAATTCGGATAATACATGCGATACATGGAACCGATGGCATTGAACTCGTGGGTGGAGTGGAAAATCAGGGTCATCATGCAATCGGTCGAGATGTCGGTGAAGTGGCCGGCTTAAACAGAATGAGCATAGAGATAAATGATGATCTCAGTGCCATTGCCCATAGGGGAGATGTGATTATCGACTTTACTCATCCTTCGGTATCCATGAACAGTCTCAAGATCGCTGCTGAAAATAAAGTACCTATAGTGATAGGTACAACAGGATTCTCACAGGAAGAGATCAAGGAGGTTGAAAGGCTTTCTCAAGATACGAAATGTGTGCTTGCTCCAAATATGAGTGTAGGGGTCAATCTCATGTTTAAAGTGGTTGCTGATGTGGCGAAGATTTTAGGAGATGAGTATGATATGGAAATTGTTGAGTCCCATCATAGGTTTAAAAAAGACTCACCCAGTGGAACAGCCATGAAGATTGCTCAAATACTTGCTGACACACTCAAAAGGAATCTGGAAGAGGTTGAATCATACGGAAGAAAAGGGTTGATCGGAGAACGGCCACAAAAGGAGATAGGAATTCATGCTGTAAGGGCCGGGGATATCGTTGGTGAACATACGGTTGTTTTCGGAGGATTGGGTGAGAGAGTAGAAATAACCCACAAAGCCCATAGCAGGGATAACTTTGCCAAAGGAGCTGTACGAGCCGCAAAATGGATTGTTCATCAGGAAAACGGGTTATATGATATGCAAGATGTGCTGGGATTGAAATGAAGTTCGTACGTTTTTTAAGTGATGGAAATGTGAAATATGGAGTTATCGAGAAGGAATCGGTGTGTGAGATTGCAGGGAGTATTTATGAGAAATACTCAATAACAGATAAGAATTACAATTTTGAGGAGATAAAGATATTACCACCTTGCAATCCTTCAAAGATAATTGCCATTGGACTCAATTATAAAGATCATGCAGATGAGGTTGAGAAAAAACTTCCGGAAGAACCCATGTTCTTTCTCAAACCACCCACTTCAACCATCGGACATGAGGAACCCATAATCTATCCTGAAAGCTCCGGGAGAGTGGACTACGAAGCTGAATTGGCATTGATCATTAAGAAGAAGATAAAGGATATACGTAAGGAAGATGCCTTTGATGCCATTCTTGGGTACACGTGTTTCAATGATGTGACAGCCAGGGATATCCAGTCAAGATCCGGCCAGTTTACACGGTCAAAGTCATTTGACACATTTGCTCCGATGGGGCCTTTCATAGCCACGGATATTGACCCGAATTATGTTGATGTAAAATCTATACTGAACGGCGAGGTAAGACAATCATCCAACACGAAACACCTTATTTTTGATATCCCCTCTTTGGTGAGCTTCATATCTCAAGTCATGACCCTCCTTCCGGGGGATGTTATAGCAACAGGGACCCCCTCGGGCATTGGGCCCATGAACGTATGGGATCGGATTGAAATTGTTATTGAAGGGATAGGAACACTGAGAAACCATGTTGTGAAAGAATAAAAGTCGAACAATGTCTTTACCATCATAAATGGACTTACTTACACCTAAGTGCTCTAATTCTTAAATACGATCACGTATTTTAGGTCAGAGTTCCGATCGTTGACCCCTCGGATTCGGGGAACCATAAAGTGACTCAAGTTTGAAGTGACTAAAGTGAACTAAAGTTAAGGAATACGTTTTCAGAACATGAGTCATGTATTACGAAACTTCGATTAAAGCAGACTAACATAAAGCAAACAGGGCAAGAATCAGAGCGGATGTTAAGAATGAGCTTAAAATAGAAGAGTTGTAACAGTTTAGTTTTAAAATTTTGATTGCCGTTGAAGCTTTACCAGTGGTTTCTGTCTCATAGGGCTAAAATAATATGATTATTTAACTTTAGGCACTTTAGTTCACTTTAGGCACTTTAAACTTAATACGTAATCGTATTTAAGAATGCGTATACTTAGGTTTCCTTAAAAAACAACAAGGAGATATTTTAATATATGTCAGCATTTGAAAAAGCCACACGGATAAGGGAATTACCCCCTTATCTCTTTGCAACCATCGATAAGCTGAAGGCTGAACAGAAGGCAAAAGGAGTGGATCTTATCGATCTGAGCATTGGTGATCCTGATTTGCCTACGCCAATGAACATCATAAAAAGAATGAAAGAGGCCGTTGATAACAAAAAGAATCATCAGTATCCCTCTTATGTGGGAATGTTTGAATTCAGAAGGGCCGTTTCCAATTGGTACAAAAAGAGGTTCGATGTCAATCTCAATCCAGACAAAGAAGTCCTCTCTTTGATCGGTTCTAAGGAAGGAATAGCTCATATCTCTTTGGCTTTTGTCAATCCCGGAGATATTGTTTTAGTTCCGGACCCTGCGTACCCTGTTTACAGCATCGGGGCAAAGTTTGCTGGGGGAATCCCCTACCCCATGCCCCTGCTCAAGGAAAATGGATTTCTCCCCGACCTGAAGAAGATACCGGAGAATGTGACCGAAAAGGCAAAGCTGATCTTTGTCAATTATCCGAACAATCCGACTGCTGCTGTAGCCAATAGTGACTTCTTCATGGAGTGTATTGATTTTGCGAGGAGACACAATGTAATTGTATGCCATGATGCCCCATATACTGAGATGTATTATGACAGCCAAAAACCCATAAGCTTTCTGGAGGTGAAAGGGGCAAAAGAGGTGGGGATGGAATTTCACTCACTCTCAAAAACATACAACATGACCGGCTGGCGTATAGGATTCGCAGTGGGAAGTGCCTGTGTTCTGGAAGGCTTGGGGGAGATCAAGACAAATGTGGACTCCGGCCTGTTCCAGGCGATTCAGGAAGCAGGAATAGAGGCTTTGGAAGGAGATCAATCTTCCGTGGATGAGATGAGACACATCTATCAAGAAAGAAGAGATTCTCTGATAGAGGGTCTGAGAGAAGTCGGCCTGGAGCCTGAAGTTCCATCGGCTACGTTTTATCTCTGGATTTCTGTTCCACAAGGATATACTTCTGCGGAATTCTCGGCTCACTTGTTGAATAAAGCAGGGATTGTCACTACGCCGGGGAATGGATTTGGTGAAACAGGAGAGGGGTATATTCGCATGGCATTGACAGTATCCAAAGAGAGAATTATCGAAGGTGTGAACCGGCTGAAACAAGTGGGGTGGTAACGGGATAATATGCAGAATATCGCCTATGTGGGGGTCGGGTCCAACCTGGGTGACAAGATCAAGCATTGCAACGATGCCATTGAAGAAATTGCAAAATGCAAAGAGAACACAGTCATAAAGCGGTCTTCTCTTTATAGAACAGAACCTTGGGGTAAAGAAGACCAAGATTGGTTTATAAACTGTGCAATCAAGCTGGAAACGTCACTCGATGTTCTTGTGCTATTGGAACTTCTCAAGAATATTGAATTAAAATTTAAAAGCACAAAAAAGGAGAAATGGTCTCCAAGAATCATCGACCTTGACATTTTGTTCTTCAATGATGAAATCATAGACAAACCAGGCATACTCGTTCCGCATCCCTTTATTCAAGAGAGAAGGTTTGTCCTTGTGCCTCTTTGTGAGATTTGCTCTGAACTGATTCATCCAGTCTTCAATAAATCTGTGAAAGATCTCCTGAAAAAGACATCGGATGATAAAGAGGTGATACAGCTACAGCCAAAAGAAGTGGAATGAAGAGGATCTCCATGCTACGTTATATATTCCTGTTCATCTTATTCTTTCTTTTGTACAGACTTGTGAAGGCCCTTTTCTCTTCGTCCACCAAGAGAAATATTGAAATCGTTCCTCCTGGTAAAGGACCCGGTGAGGATGAAATGGTACAAGACCCGTCTTGTGGAATGTATATCGTGAAAGAGGATGCATATCCGGTGAAGATAAAGGGAGAGTCCCTGTATTTTTGCAGTAAGGAATGTCTTGAAAAGTACAAGAAGGAAAAGACTTGAAATCAAGCACTATGGAGAAGTGGTCCCCTGTTCTGACTATTCTATCATCTTCAATTGTTATACTGGGAGTTCTGTTCATCTTTACACATGGTATTTACGCCGACATCTATAAATTCACAGACGAGAAGGGTGTGATTCATTTTACAAATGTTCCCACTCATTCCAAGTGGAAACTGATTATAAAAGAAAAACGCTTTGATCCTCGGTCCATCAAATACCAACCTCTCATATCGAAAGTATCGAAAAAATATGCATTGGATGATGCACTGATAAGAGCCATAATACGTGTTGAGTCCAACTTCAATCCCAAAGCTGTGTCAACGGCCGGAGCACAAGGATTAATGCAACTGATGCCAAAGACAGCGGAAGAGTTGGAAGTAAAGAATCCCTTTAACCCGGAAGAGAATGTAGAAGGGGGTGTCAAGTACTTCAAATACCTCTTAGACAGATTCGATGATAATATCCCATTCGCTATTGCAGCTTATCATGCGGGTGAAGGCGCAGTAAGAAAATATGACGGCATTCCGCCCTATGATTCAACGCAAAAATTTGTTAAGATGGTACTCAAGTACTTCGACCAATATAAAAAATAGCGTTTTTTATAAGAAATATCTCCTATGTTGAATGTGCCAAACTTTCTCACCATTCTCAGGATATTAGTCATTCCCTTTATGGTAATCTTCCTGTTTTTTCCAGGAAAATGGGCGGCCTTCTTTGCCACAATCCTCTTCTCCATAGCAGCCATTACAGATCTTTTAGACGGATTTATAGCCCGTCGGTATGATGCAGTCACGTTTCTCGGAAAGGCCCTTGATCCTCTGGCTGATAAGCTTCTTATTACCGCAGCTTTATTAATGCTTATACCCCTGGGAAGAGTTCCCGCTTGGATGGCGCTTGTGATTATTTCCCGGGAGATCGCTGTGACAGGTTTGAGGGGCATTTCCGCCAATGAAGGGGCAATCATAAGCGCCTCGAACTTGGGGAAGTACAAGACGATCTTCCAGGATACTGCTTTGATTGCTTTGCTCCTTCATTACGAATATGTATATATAGATTTCCACGTTGTGGGAATGTTTTTCCTGTGGATTGCGATGGCAGTGACCTTATGGTCTGGTGCTGATTACTTTTACAGGTTCTTCAAAGAAGCATAAGTCACTGTTATGGAAAGCTCTCTTTTTATTTGACAAGATTCAAAGATTTGTTATAATTATTTAAAAAAATTAAGCGGGAATAACTCAGTGGTAGAGTGCAACCTTGCCAAGGTTGAAGTCGCGGGTTCAAATCCCGTTTCCCGCTCCATTTAAGGCGGCATAGCCAAGTGGTAAGGCAGAGGTCTGCAAAACCTTTATTCCCCGGTTCGAATCCGGGTGCCGCCTCCATAAAACAATCAAAGGCTTGTAAGTAAAATCAAATACTTATGGGCCTTTTTCTTTAAATTTTTCCTATCACAGAACGTCACAGAAAGTACAGAAAAACACACTTTTCACCCACCAAGTCACACCAACATTCACACCACTTTTTTAGACGTCTCCTGTAATAATTACTCCCAAAAAGGATGGTAACCACCCAGGGAGGGCCTTGTTTATATATCCAATTACCAGGACTCCGCCCTCTCCTCCGCAAACAGCTTTCCCCCTTCCAAGACTAAAACAGGATGCATATTCAAGAGATACTATCTTCTTTCCCCTATATACAGAACACTTGAAGTGCGGGATTTTTGTATGAGACCAAGATTCGTGATGGTATCACAATTAAAAATATTTTTATTCCAATATTAGAATAATATCAGCAAATTATTGATTTCATGAAAGTTTATTCCTGACACCATATGGAATCTGGTATCATTCCTAAATCTTACCTACTTTGCAGCTCATTCAGTAATATTTGATTGTTGTTACGATTTTTTATTAATACCTAAATTGAGCGATTCTTTCCTACTGCGAGTCTGTATCTTACTGAATCTGAAGCAAAAAACGTTTCGAATCGAACTCACTGAAGGGGTGGCTTCACTTTCGTCCACTTCGAATCGTTTTTTACTCCATATTCAGCAACCTACAACCTCTCGT
>JAXHSZ010000006.1:0-8961 GCA_034190725.1 Thermodesulfobacteriota bacterium | reverse complement strand
GTTCATCACCACAGCCGTCTCCACCTTATTCACCAGTTGGGAATAGATCATCTCGTCGGAAAAACATACCACACAATCGGCAGGAGCATTCCTCCTTGCCGTGGTTATGTTTGGATACCATGTAACATGACGGTATTTTTTCATGGCTGCTTTTGCCAGCAACTGACCGGATGTGAGTGCACCCATCCCGCCTAAACCGGCAAAGATGATATTGTGTCTCTCAGTTTTCATTCTTCCCTCCGATACTGTATCTTATAAAAAGCAATCCGTTTCATCTGTTAACAGGAATATGGACTTTGATTCTCTCCTATTGGCTGTTTATATCAGGACTTTTTGAGAAGTTCCATTAAAGGGTATCAACGTCCTTGAATTCGCCAAGAGGATATTGGTTTACCAGGTTGTTATCAATCCATTTGAGACATTCCACGGGCGCCATTCCCCAATTGGGAGGACACGCGGAGAGTATCTCTACAAAAGAAAAACCGATATCATCAATCTGTTTTTGCAAGGCCTTTTTAATATACTTCTTGGTTTTGTTGTAATTAGCCGGACTGGTCAATGCCCCCCTGGCGGAATAGGCGGTCCCTCTCAAACCGGCAACCAGCTCTGCGGCATTTATTGGGAACCCTTCCCTATTGGACCCTCTCCCTCCAGGGGACGTGGTGGTCCTCTGTCCAATTATTGTGGTGGGAGCCATTTGCCCGCCCGTGGTTCCGTAATTGGCATTGTTCACCATAATGACAGTGATTCTCTCCGCCCTTGCCGCAGCCTGTACCAGACTCTCAGTTCCTATGGCAACCGCATCACCATCACCTTGATATGTGATGATCACGGTATCCTTATCTAAAACCCTTTTCATGGCGCTGGCAATATCCGGTGCCCTTCCATGAGGTACAGGGCCGATCGCATCCACATCGCTTATGAATGCGCTTACAGTACCACAGGTGACTCCACCCACCCATATGAGGCGGTCTTCCAATTCCAGGTCCTCTAAAGACTCCCATATGGCCCTGGCGGAACTTCCATGCTGACAGCCCTGGCAGAAGGCCAAAGGAACAGGCAAATTAATCTTTAAACCGGGCGTGCCTGCAACTAAATCTCTGTTCTCTGTCATGTCTTCCCCCCTTCTCCATGGTCCTTGAGAGACTGTTACTGAATCATTGTTTTCATCTTTTCGAGCACTACCTCAGGGAAGATCACACCGCCTTCCATAGGTTCATGTCGTTCAAGACAGCTCACTAATTCCATCTCTGTTCGATCACCACAGGCCAACTCAACATCGAGAAGCATCTGTCCAAGAGAATCTTCAACCACGAGAATCTTCTTGCCCTGCTTTGCTTGCAACTTTACAGGGTCATACGGAAACGGCCAAACGGTAATAGGACGGATCATGCCCGCTTTGAGTCCCATCTCCCTAGCCTGATGCATTGCTTCCAGGGCGACTCTGGCAGAGTAACCATACGCAACCAAAACCAGATCAGAATCCTCCAGGTTATATGTATCAAATCTCACCTCTTCTTTTATGATTTGTTGATGTTTCTCAGAAAGGGTTTTCTGAAGAGCAAGATATGAAGGGTTTCGCAATGATGGAACCGCACCTTGGGCAGAAGTGAGTATTCTTCTTGTTCTGTCCTCCCGTTTCCCCTTTCCTTTTAAGGCCCAGTCTTTTTCAGGGAGTGGCTCAAATTCCAGTTTCTTTAACTCGACGGTCTCCATGGTGGTTCCGACAATTCCATCACTGAGAACAATTACGGCATTGCGATACTTGTCTGCCAGATGAAAAGCAAGCTGAACCAGATCATGTGCTTCCTGGGCGGAATAGGGAGCTAAGACAATATTTCTGTATCCTCCATGACCGCCTCCTACGGTGGCACTGGAATAGTCCATCTGGCCGTGGCGTGTTGTCCCCTGCCCCGGGCCGCCTCTCTGGACAAGAACGATCACACAAGGGACTTCGGTGTTTCCTATGTGGGACAGGGTTTCCTGCATGAGGGACCATCCAGGACTTGAGGTGGATGTGATTACTCTCTTTCCTGCCGATGCTCCCCCATAGAGCCAATTAATGGATGCTGTTTCGGATGATGTTTGAACAAACACCTTGTTTCTCTTGGGAAATTCTGCGGCAAACCATTCCGTAATATTGTTCTGGGGGGTAATGGGATAGCCGAAGAATCCATCGCAGTCTGCTGCAAGGGCACCCCATCCGATCGCTTCATTCCCGTCGATAAAGACCATATCCTCCATATCAGTCACCTCCTTCTTCCCGCATCGTGTAGACTTCAATTGCAAAATGAGGACACATCCAAACACACAGACCGCAGGCATTACATGGTTCCGGATCGCTGAACTCTGCGACGAGAATCCCTTGGGAGGTATAAGAATCCGTGGAAATCCTCAAGGATTCTTTGGGACAAAACTCAACACAATACCCGCAACCAAGACAAGAATCACTGTCAATTATTACATCTCCTCTCACCATCTTTACTCCTTTCTTGCACTCTCATCTTCTCATGAAAGCCACCTTTTCCTCCTCTTGTAATGTTTCACTTCTCTGTATCTCTTTCGCTCCCCCAGTTCCGATAGGCCAAAATAGAACTCCTGGACATCCTGATTCTCTTTCAACTTTTCAGCAGAGCCGTCCAGGACTATCCTCCCTCCTCCCATTACATATCCATATTCGGGGATTTCAGGAACGCCAGAGAAAACGCATATATTACCTGCAGAATCTGGCTGCCTCTTCAATTCCCCTCCTGAAGGCATTGAGATTCAATGAAAGGACCTTTTCTTTCTTGCTGAATTTTTTGGATAACTCCTCTTCCACGAGAGAGCCGGGGATACTCTTGGTAATTCCGATATATACACCAAGAAGAACCATGTTTGATGCTCTCCTGTCTCCCATTGCCACCGCCATCTCAAGAGCGGGAACGGGCAACATCCGAATATCTTCCCTTTCTATACCTCCGCTTAAGCCGGTGTTCTCCACAATGAGATATCCTCCGGGATGGATCCTTCGTTCAAATAATTTCAGTTGGGGCGGATCAACCAGAATAATCACATCCGCCTTTGATAGGACCGGGGAATCTATATCATCGTCCGAAAAGATCACTGTGCATTCGCTGGGGCCACCTCTCACACGACTGGAATAAGAAGGAAGCCAGAGGGAATTTTTATACTGAGACATGGCTGCGGTCGCCAGAAGCTTTCCTCCCATCAAGATACCCTGACCTCCTAGACCTGCAATAATCAAATCCGCTCGCTTGTTTAATTCTTCGTTCATCATAATTTCCTCCAAAAGAGTAGATCACACGACATGAATATCACTCAAGGCTGTCAACATTCTTGAACTCGCCCAGCGGCAGAGCAGGTATCATCTTTTCCTCTATCCATTGTATGCTTTGTCTGGGCGTCATATGCCATCCTGTAGGGCATGCGGACAGAAACTCCACAAAACTGAACCCGACATCATCGAGTTGTTTTTGAAAGGCTCTCTTGACGTACTTCCTGGTCTTCATATAATTTGCGGGGGTGTTGGCTGCGCCTCTGGCGGAATAGGCGGTTCCCTGAACAGTGGCGATCATCTCCGGCATACGGGCGGGATAGCCCATACTCGGCCCACGTCCTTCCGGGGTGGTAGTGGTCACCTGGCCCATGAGCGTTGTGGGCGCCAATTGTCCCCCTGTCATGGCAAAATGGCCGTTATTTACCATGATCAACGTGTACTTCTCAGCCCGTTGTGCAGCATTTACAAAAGCGCCTGCACCGATGGCTGCAATGTCTCCGTCTCCCCCAAAGGAAACTACAAAGCAATCCGGTCGGAGGCGTTTTACACCGGTGGCCACATCAATGCCCATTCCGTGATTGGGACCCACTGCATCCATCGGCGTGGTTAAGATGATTCCAAATCCACATGCAGCGCTGCAGATTAATATGGTCTGCCCTTCTATTCCAAGTTCATCTATTACGTCATAGATGATACGCGTTATAACAGGGTACTGGCATCCGGGACACTCCAGTCTTTCCCCAAGATGATGGACCCATAACTTCGGTAATCCTACAACGAGTTCCTTTTTCATTTCTGAAGCCTCCTCAAAGGTAATTTATCAATCAGTCCGTCTATTGCATCAATCTGTATATCTCATTCAGAACGGAGTCCGGAAGGATCATCCCACCATCAGAAGGATCGTGGCGGGCCAACGCACCAAGCAGATGTACTTCCGTCTTGCCCTGAACACCTATCCTGACATCCTCGACCAATTGTCCCAGACTATCCTCAACCACCAAAAACCTGCATCCTTTTGAAGCCATATCCCCCATTATTTGGTAGGGGAATGGCCAAACAGCCTGTAGCCGTATCATTCCCACTTTATGGCCTTTCTTTCTTGCTACTTTGAGGGATTCTTTGGATACCCTCGCGGTATAGCCATAAGCAACAATAATCAAGTCTGCATCTTTTGTCAGGTATGTTTCATATCTGACCTCGGCCTCCTTCATTCTTTCATACTTTTCATCTAATACTTTTAATAGCTCTAAAAAGGCTATATATGGGGGGTGGGGTGGAGTCGGCATGAGTCCCTGCATTGCACTCACAGCCCGTCGCACCCCATCGGGCTGATTGACCCGCCCTCTGACCGCCCAATCTTTCTTCGGAAGGGGACCAAAATCGAAGGTTCTCAATTCCAGAGGTTCCGCCATCTGTCCCAAAAGACCGTCGGTCATCACAATGACCGGATTTCGATACTTATCAGCAAGGTAGAACGCAAGCTGGACAAAATCATAGGTCTCTTGAACCGATGCAGGGGTGAGGACAATGTTTTTATACCCTCCGTTACCTCCTCCCCATGCGGCCGAAAGATAATCCATCTGTCCATGCCTCGTGGTTCCTGCCCCGGGCCCTCCCCTTTGAACCAGGGAAATGACACAGGGCATTTCACCGTTGGTGAGATGTGACATTCCCTCCTGCATCAAACCCCATCCGGGTCCGGACGTGGAAGTCATGGCCCTATACCCCGTGGCCACAGCTCCAAAGAGAATATTGATCGACCCAACCTCAGACTGGGATTGAATAAAGACCTTTCCTCTCTTTGGGAATTCCGCTGCAAACCATTCAGTGGTTTCATTCTGAGGGGTTATTGGATACCCTATATACGCTTCACACCCTGCCTCGAGCGCACCCCAACCAATCGCCTCATTACCAATAACAAATAAACGCTCTCCCATCATAACCTCCTGCTTGTAATTACGACTGATCCCTGATCTCCGAACACCGGTTTAAACTTCAACGTACTTATAAACCTCAATCGCATGATGAGGACACATAAAACCGCATATGCCGCAGGCCGTGCAGTCTTCGCTGTTCACAAAACAGGAAAGCTGATACCCCAGTGATGAAAATGTATCCTCGGACAAAGTGACACAATTCTTGGGACAAAAATCCACACAATATCCACATCCTCTACAGTACATCTCGTCTATGACAATCTCTCCCTTTGCCATATTTCCCCCCTTCTCATTTATAATTCAGGTATATTTATTGGAAAACTTTGCGCGTAAACCTTATGTTTAATATGCTTGAACAAAGCTATAGAATATACCGTTGATTGTTTTTTCAGTGAAATAGCCGTACAGGTTGAAAGATTCCGGATTTGATTTATCTGGATACGGATAGGTGTTGGTAAAGCTGGAATATGCGGTGTGCAAAATGAAAAGTTGAGAGGAGATTTTACCAAAAGTATACAGTCCGAACCAGTCGCATGCAACAACCTATCAGTTCTGTTCTTGTGATAGTCTTTCTGGATCGAGTTTCCTGTAATTTTGCCTTCCAGGGCGATGTTTCAATAAGATTGCAAAAAAATTACATATATTTATAAGTTGAATACTATACTGAGTGCAATGTTCTGAGTCAACACAAATTAACCAGTGTCCATCCATAAATGGCTATTTTCCGCAATTTCTGAGTCAGACTCAGATGTAAGGGCACGTAGCAACGTGCCCCTACATACCCAATATATTCCTGCGGTTAAAATCTTCATCTTCCTTGACCTTGCAGAAAATATCTCATTTCCGGACGGACACTAACTATTACCAAACACCCTCCCGTCCCGAACTTGTGTCACGGTAATGGGTATTTCTTTATTAATGTTGTTGTCCCCCGTTTCAACCAACACAGGGATGTAGTTTTGCGAGAATCCTTTCAGAAAGCCTGTTTCCTTCTCCCTTTTGGACTCAATGAGGACCGAGAGCACCTTTCCATGAAATCCCATGTAGAATTCTTCTTTCTTTTTATTCCCAAGTCTTCGCATTATCCTGGCCCGTTCTTTTATGATCCTGCTGTCTACCTGATGAGAAAAATCCGCAGCAGGTGTGCCGGGCCTCCTTGAGTAGGGAAAAATATGAAGGTAGCCTATGGGAAGGTCTTCGATGAACCGCACGGTATTTTCAAAATTCTCTTCGGTTTCACCTGGAAATCCAACAATGACATCAAGCCCAATATTCAAATCGGGTATAGCTGAAATAAGCCTTGCTGTCTGTTCTTTGAAGAAAATGGAATCATAAGGCCTTCTCATTCTTTTCAGTATCCCATCATCTCCACTCTGTAAGGGGATGTGCAAGTGATTACAGATTGTCGGGGAGGATGAGATGATATCTATGAGATCGTCATTGAACTCCATAGGCTCAATTGAACTCAATCTGATTCTACAGGGGAGACTCTTCTCGTCCATTGATCTGATGAGATTGGTGAGATTGGTTGACGGGCGTAAATCAAATCCATAAGCACCCAGATGTATGCCTGTAAGGACGATCTCCTTGTAGCCCGACTCCGTTAGCCTCAATATCTGCCTCATGATCTCTTCTTGAGAAACGCTTCTGCTCTTTCCCCTGGTATGAGGAATGACACAATACGAACAATACGAATCGCATCCATCCTGAACCTTCAGAAAAGCTCTGGTATGTTCGGGCAGTACGGTTGCAACGTCAGGTGTGTCTTGCAGGACATCTCTTTCTGATGGGCACTCAATGGCCCTGACAAGCTTTCCCACATCTCCGATACCCACCACATGATCCACACCGGGGATAGCTTTGATGTCTTGAGGTGCCCTTTGAGCATAGCAACCGGTCACTATTATTCTTGCAGAGGGATTGAGTCGATATGATCTTTTTATAAGCTGGCGGGACTGATAATCCGCCCTTTGAGTGACTGTACAGGTGTTTATGATATAAATATCCGCCCTTTGATGAAACGGAACAATATCATATCCGGATCTTTTGAGGAGCCCATATATTACGGCGGAATCGCATTTATTGACCTTACACCCAAGGGTTGTTATTGCTGCTTTATTCAAATCTCACCTGTTAAAAGACCGGTGGAAAGATATCGTTCGCCGCTATCTGCAAGGAGAACAACAACATTGCCTTTATCCAACACCATTACCTTTTCAAGGGCTGCATGCATAACAGCTCCTGAACTGATACCGGCGAAGATACCTTCTTTTCTCACCAGTTGTCTGGCTGTTTGTATGGCATCTTTATCGGAGACCCTTATAGTCTCGTCGACCCATACTCTGTCATAAATTTCAGGAAGTCGTGATTCTTCCAGATTCTTTAATCCGTATACTTTGTGTCTCGGATACGGCTCCACACCTATGATCCTCACTTCAGGATTCAGTTCCCTCAGTCTCTTTCCCACCCCCATTACGGTTCCCGACGTACCTATCCCTGCAACAAAACAGTCCACTTCTCCATTGGTATCTTCCCATATCTCCATGCCCGTAGTTTCATAGTGGGCCATTATATTATTCTCATTGAAATTCTGTCCTGCTAAAAAGTATTTTTCAGGGTGCTCCCTTTGGAGCTTCATTGCTTCATCCCTTGCGCCATCAGGCCCTTTTTCCGCAGGAATGGAAAAGATTTCTACCCCATATGCCTCCAGCAAACTCCTCTTTTCCATACTGGCAGACTCCAGTAAAGTCACAGCCACCCTGTATCCCTTTACAGCCGCAACCATGGCCAAGCTGATACCCATATTTCCGCTGGTGGATTCCAGGATGACCTTGTCTTTGGTGAGGGCACCCTCTTCTTCTGCCTTTGAGATGATAAAGTGGGCTACCCTGTCTTTGAGACTCCCACTGGGATTGAAACTCTCTATCTTTGCCGAAAGAGAAACTCTCTTATTTGGATTGAGCTTGTTTATCTTTACCAAAGGAGTCTTGCCGATAGTGTCCAATACGCTTTCATGTATCACTCCTCAAATACTCTCCTTTATCCATCCGCCGCCTATTACCACATCTCCGTCATAGAAGACCACAGCCTGACCCGGTGTAACGGCTCTCTGGGGCTCAGAGAATGTGACCTGGACATCTTCATTATCCTGAGGAATAAGAGTCGCCTCCGCTGGTGTGTACCTGTATCGGATCTTACAAGTAACTGTCATTTCCGATTCGAGAGATTGGAACACTATCCAGTTGAGATCTTCAGCGATCAAACCGTTGCACAACAGATCCTCTTTTGTCCCGACGATAACAGTATTTCTCTCCGAGTCACATCCCAGAACATAATATGGATGAGGTGCGGGGATACCTATACCCTTCCTCTGACCTATTGTATACATATGAATACCATCGTGCTTTCCCAATACATCCCCATCCCGGTTTACAATATCACCGCCTTTACATCCCTTCATACTCACTCGATTGGATATGAATCCTCTGTAATCATTATCTCGTATAAAACAGATTTCCTGGCTTTCCTTTTTCTCCGCTGTCTTCAATCCTTGATTTTTTGCTATTCTTCTTACATCGGTCTTTTCAAAATCACCAATGGGGAAGAGTATGTGTCTCATTTCATTCTGTTTTAAAGTAAACAGAAAATACGACTGATCTTTGTTCTCATCCACACCCTTAAGCAACATGTATTTTTCACTGAAATCATTCCAGACAATCCGTGCATGATGTCCGGTGGCCAGGT
>JAXHSZ010000599.1:0-3029 GCA_034190725.1 Thermodesulfobacteriota bacterium | reverse complement strand
CCATATTCAGCAAACTACAACCTCTCATGATGGAAAGAATCACTCAACTTATATTAAAATCTATAGTGTCATCCGAATAGATATAACTCATTGTAGCTGCTGGCTATAGAAGCGATTTTATTGACGACATTGTGAATTTTAAGCATCACAAATTCAGGGTGTTCGGCGACAAAAAATCCTGAGAGTTCAAGAGTATTAAAACAATGAGGCAGTTTTTCAATTTTGGGAACAGATGATAACATCTGCACTTTTTTTAGTTCTATTCTACTAACTGTGATTCAACTTTTACGAGGATTTCTGACAAATCAGATTCAGTCACATGAGAGAACCATATTTTTTGTGGATAGATGATTACATTCGGGCCCTTCATATACAGACCCATACAGCCGCATTGAGATACACGAACCTGGCCTGTCCAATCCCTATTCTTTATCTCATCCTTCACGAATGATCGTATAGCTTTGTTGTCCCCCTCAGCGCAGGATTTTCGTTTTCCTTGGCGATCATTTGTACATACTGAATATATGGCAGACATACGGAACAGTTTGTTCTTCCTGCATTTTCACAACCTCATTTTCTGGAATCAGGATCTGTCATTCTTCACAGGACTATCATATTAAAAGAATTTTTTACAAATTCAATAGCCAAAACGATAATTGTCATAGACTGTAAAAATTTTCAAGAGAATTTGTCATCATCGGCTTTTTCACAATGAGGAGATTTATGGATGGACACTATTGAGTTTTAGTGCAGGGATTAAGGTGTGCCCTTAATCCCTGTATGTGGCGCAAGAATGTTTGACTGTCTTGATCTTATAGAGACATGTATGTATCAGATCAAAGAGTGTTCTTTGATCCTTTTAAAAAGGCTATTTAAAATAGAAATTGGCTTTTACACCTATGGTCCTTGTGGTTATGTAGACATCTTCACTATCGGTCTTGTCGTCTTCACCTCTGCCGATTCCAACACCAACGCTTCCCTCAACACTGAATTGCTTGTTAAAGAAATATTCGGCCCCAAATCCAAGAGAGAGGTCAATAATATCTAAGTCCTCATCCACATACGTCTCCACATCTCGTATAATGTATGACAATCGGCCGTCTAGAAACGGAGCAAAGTCGTCTGTGTTGAGATATTTTCTTGCTCCAATGCTGATACCGATACTGGTGCCGTCAGCATCTCCACTATGATTCTCGAATGCTAAACCGGCGAGTGCTGCCATGCCATCCATAATCATTAATTTTCCTGCAATCCAGGTTTGACTTCCGTAGGTGTCACCAAAATCGCCCAAATTATATGTAGCCATCCCCACGGAAACACCGATATTCCCTGCAGACAGGCTGTTTTCGGCTGATGAACTCCCAACGCCTATACCCATTACCATGACTACAGAGAGTAAAACCATAAAAAATTTCTTCATATCTTTCCTCCTAAAAATTTTGTTGATTTTCAGCTCAAACATAGATCAAGACAAGCGCACCCTCAAATTGAGCTTTTGTAAACAGAGGACTGACTGTGTGTTCCTCTATAATTTTGCCCCATTCTATGGGAAAATTCTTAGAAAGGTCAAGCATTTTTCACATCTTTTCTTAAGTGCCATATGTCTCAAAGGCTTTTGTGTTGACTTTTCACTCGGAAGTTGCTAGTTTGTGTCCATCCAGAAATGAGATAATTTCTTCAAGGTCAAGGAAGACGAAGATTTTAACCGCAGGAATACATTGGGTATTTTGAGGATTAAAATCTGAGTCTGACGCAGAGATTGCGAAAAATAGCCATTTATGGATGGGTATTGGTTTACTTCCGTATTTCAGCCTGGCTTGATTTCACCTGAAATAAAGTTTTGAAATTGCACACCACAACTGTCAAGAGATGTTCAATCTTAAATTTTATGGAGGCAAGGCTTGATTCCTCGTTATACAAGAGAAGAAATGGGCAAAATATGGGAGGCCCAAAACAGATTCGAAAAGTGGCTGATGATTGAGATACTTGCTTGCGAGGCACTTGCCGAACTGGGTGAGATTCCTCAAGAAGCGGTAAGGAATATAAAAAATAAGGCCAGTTTTAATATAAGCAGAATTGAGGAGATTGAACGTGTCACAAAACATGATGTCATAGCATTCCTTACTTGTGTTGGAGAGAACGTAGGAGAGGACTCACGATATATCCATATGGGACTCACCTCTTCTGATATTCTCGACACATCTCTGGCTGTTTTACTGAGAGAAGCATCTGATATTCTGAGAGATGATTTGAAACGCCTTCTCTCGGTTTTAAAAGAAAACGCCATCCTCTATAAAAAGACTGTGATGATCGGTCGGACTCATGGAATTCATGCGGAACCCACCACATTTGGGTTAAAGATGGCCCTCTGGTATGACGAGATGAAAAGAAACCTCGCTCGAATGGAGAGGGCAAAGGAGATCATCAGTTATGGCAAGATCTCCGGAGCAGTGGGGACCTTCCCCTTTATTCCACCTTTTGTTGAAGAATATGTTTGCAAAAGATGTCATCTCAAGCCTGCGTCGATTTCAACACAGATCATTCAAAGAGACAGACATGCGGAATTTATGACCACACTGGCGATAATAGCCAGCTCTATTGATAAGTTTACTACAGAGATCAGACACTTGCAGAGGACTGAAGTGTATGAGGTTGAGGAATTTTTCTCAGGAGGGCAGAAGGGTTCTTCGGCTATGCCGCACAAGAGAAATCCCATTCTCTCTGAAAATCTATCCGGTTTGGCAAGGGTAGTACGGGCAAATTCTCTTGCTGCATTGGAGAACATCCCTCTGTGGCATGAAAGAGACATCAGTCATTCTTCCGTGGAGAGAATTATCTTACCGGACAGCACCATAATAACGGATTTTATGCTGAACAGATTTATTGGGATTATGAACAGACTGAATGTATACCCTGAAAATATGTTGAAAAACCTCAATACGAGCCGCGGCTTGATTTTTTCACAGGGCCTGCTTTTAAGGCTGGCCAAAAAGGGAGTGAGCCGTGAAAACGCATATGAAATAGTACAG
>JAXHSZ010000598.1:0-4836 GCA_034190725.1 Thermodesulfobacteriota bacterium | reverse complement strand
ACGCATTAAAATTTGACCGCCGTTGAAGCGACTCTTTTCAAAAAGCTCTTAAAACTTGAAGTAAAAAAGCAAGTTTATTGCTTTTATAACCCTCAAGCAAAGCGCCAGGGTCATTTGCTAAAATATTACCTTGAAAAAATTTCTTCATCCGATTACTTATACACAGGTGGCCTCCTCCAATCGGTCAAAGGCATTAGCTTTCCGCTTGCTGGCTCAGGCTTGTACAGCCTGACACTGTCCAATGCCTTATGATTTGTTGGGGAATATGAAATAGGACCACAAATCCCTTTAGAATCAAAATCCCTAATACTTTCCATGCCCTCCACACATGCATCAGGTGTGAGATCCTTTCCTGCTCTTTGCATACCTTCACAGAGCAGCATCGTTGCAATCCATCCTACACAATAGTCCTTTCCCCTCCAGGGTGTTTCAGTGCCCGGTCGGTATTTCAGTGTAATATCTCTAAGGTTTGACATCCCAGGATTTTCCTCATACCATGAGCTGAAGGCTGCAGCCCCTATATAATTCTTTGAAGCCTCTCCACCCAGCCTCACCGTATCTTCCTTACATGAGATCAAATTCCCAAAAACAGGTAAGTCAAGTCCGAATTTCTTCAATTCACGCAGGAGAACAGCTGCACCAGGGGCTGAATGGTGTACAATAACGTGAGTAATACCTTTCCTTTTCAGAGTCATCACCTGAGAAGACGCTTCAAGGGCGCCAAGAGGGATAATTTCTTTGTGGATTGGGTGTTTCAGTTTAAAGAAACCTGCCCATTTCTTCGTTGATCTCAGAGCAGTCTTTCCGGATTCTCCTTCAAATGCACAGAAAGCGACCTTCGGGTTTACGGGCTTTAACTCTTTCATTATATAATCAAATATCACCCCAATGTCATCATCATAGGACTCAACAGGTATGAATATAAATTTTTTCACTGGATTTACAGCTAATTCATCAGGAGATTCCAGCATGTCCGGTATTTTGAGCTTTTCTATCTGACCGAAGAGCGCCCTGGATGAGGGTATGCAGACAGGTCCTTGAAGTGCAAATATTTTGTCTTTAAAAACTAATTTCTTGAAGGCTGCTATTCCCAAAGGAATGGAGTAACGGTCATCTTCAAGGATATACTTGATCTTTCTGCCATGAATACCACCTTCATCATTGATATGATGAATATAGTTCTTGGCAGCTTCTGCCAACTGAATAGCAATGTCCGCGACCGGTCCGGTCTGATCCATTATTCCACCAATCTTAATGATCGTGTCAGACACCCCTCTTACTTCCTCACAATAACCAGAATCACAAAAAACAAAACCGAAAAACAACGTCAGTGAAACAAGAACCATCAATCTTTCTTTCATCAGAATTCCTCCTTGCTCAAATTGAAAGAGACAGCTAAAAATCTCTTCTCAGGCATCCCACAAGCACCTCAGCATATCTGACAGTATAACGTTGTTGATGGATTTGTCAACCTCCTGATAAGCTGGTGTTCAACCAGAAATGAGATATTTTTCCGAGATTGCAGAAGACGAAACGTCTCACCCAAGACTAAATGAAGTATGCATGAGCACATTACAATGTGCCTGTACATCTGTGTCTGACCCAGATATTACTGAAAAGAGCTATTTGAGGATGGATAATAACGAGAAGATTCGTTTCAAAAAAAGGATCCGGTGGACTTAGAAAAAAAACAATGGCTTCACTTTGAGAAACTATTGCGTTTTTTAATTTGGATAAAGATTTACACTGATAAACACACAAATCGTTTCAAATTGTGCGGTTGAGCAAGGTTGTGATAAACGGTGAACTCGCCGAATCACATAAGTCCAAACTCTTCGTACCGATCTTCTGGATCCCCCTTTACAGAAGGAGGACTTTCAATTGTTAACCTTTCAAAGAAAAAGAAATATCAAAAGAGCCCTCTTTAAGGATTGAGAGGAGATTTTATAGGCCTTGGAAACATGAATCAATCTGATGTTCTCCACCCTGTCATGGGCATGAATTTTCCTGTCTTTGGATTCGCTTTAAATATCTTCCAGGTATTCCCACCTTTGTGATTCGTGGGGCTGAAACTGATGGGACCGCAGAGTCCACCCATATCCAGGTCCTTTATGCCCTCCATTGCATCTATGAATCCTTCTCTACTGAGATCCCTGCCTGCCGCTTGTAATATCTCCACCATAACTCTGCCCACTACAAAACCGCCTGTATATATCTTCCCACGATAAGGTTTCTCTGTTCCTGGAAAGCATTTGAGCGTTATTTCCCTCATCTTTGCTATACCGGGACCATCATCATACCAGGACATCATGTGGTTGACCGAGTAAAATTGTTTTGTTGCCTCGCCAACAGTATATATGACTTCTTCAACACATGTCGCCCAATTCCCAAACACAGGAGTTTTCACTCCATATTTTTTCAACTCTCTCAATAGTACAATCGTCGGCTGGGGGATGTGACCGCAAAGAATAATATGGCTTACCTTTGCCCTCCGCAAACTCATTACTTGTGAACTGGCATCAAGGGAACCGGGATTGAGAACCTCTCTGGAGACCGGAATAATGTCGTACAAAGCAAGATTCTTCAATGCTGATTCCGTGTCAACCTTTCCCGTTTCATTATCAGGATAAATCAGGCCGATTCTCCGCTCCTTTGGATTCAAATCCTTCAATATATAATCTATCAACACCTTCATCTGATTCGGATAGATATCTGCGCAGATAAAGACATATTTTTTAAAAGGTTTTACTGTAATCTCCGGCATTATTGCTGCCAATAAGGGGATTTTAAGCTTTTGCACATGTCTGCTTAAAACAGTTACGGCCCCTGTTGATGTCGGTCCGATTAAAGCAAAAACTTTGTCTTTGTACACTAACTTCTTGAAGGCTGCTATTGCTTGTGGGATTGAGTAGCGGTCATCCTCGACACGCGCATCGATCTTTCTGCCATGGATTCCACCGAGTTGGTTGATATGTCTCATGTAACATTTCATGCCATCTGTTGCCGGAGCAACTATATCTGCGGAAGGACCTGTCTGGTCCAGAATCAAGCCTATTCTTATGCTGTTATCTGTGATCCCGGGAACTTGATCGGCATATATGGAACTATTACCAACAGTAACAAGGGATACTACAATAAGACAGGCAACCATGAGTCTACAACATCTCGATACCAAACCTTCTTTCATAACGTCCTCCTTTGTCGTTGCTTAGGATGAGAAAAAACCTCTCCTATTCCTCAAAGTTGAGGTGCTCTTCTCCAATCGGTGAAAGGAATGAGTTTTCCATTGGCTGGATCTGTCTTGAATAACTTGACACTATCCAAGGCTTTATGATTTGTGGGTGTATACGTAACAGGTCCACATAATCCCTGAGTATCCAAATTCCGTATGCTTTCCATCCCCTCTACCCAGGAATCGGGGGTGAGTTTCCTGCCTGCCCTTACCATCCCTTCACAAAGCAGCATGGTTGCCAGCCATCCTGCGGTATATGCTTTGTCCCTCCAAGGCTTTTCAGTGCCGGGATGGTACTTCAAGGTTATGTTGCGAAGGCTTTTCATTCCGGCACTGTTATCGTACCAAGAACTCACAGGAGCCACTCCGGTGTAAGCCATTGAGACATCTCCACACAGTCTCACCATATCTTCTTTACAAGATATTGAATCTCCAAATACGGGTAAATGCAATCCGAATTTTCTCAGCTCTCGCAAAAGAACGGCTGCGCCCGGTGCAGAATGATGCAGTATGATATGGGTAATGCCCTTCCTCTTCATTGTCATGACCTGAGAGGAGGCTTCCAGAGCGCCCAAAGGGATTATCTCTTTGTGGATCAAGTGCTTCAGTTGAAAGAATTCGGCCCATTTTTTCACCGATCTTAAGGCTGTTTTTCCTGATTCCCCTTCAAATGCACAATACGCAATTTTAGGATCCGGGGGCTTCAAATCTCTCATGATATACTCAAAAATCACTCCGATATCATCATCGTAAGACTCTATAGGGATAAATATGAATCTCTTCACCGGATTGACGGCCATATCATCAGGTGACTCCAGCATATCGGGAATCTTGAGCTTTTCTATCTGGCCGAAGAGCGCTCTTGATGAAGGGATACAAACAGGACCCTGAAGTGCAAAAACCTTGTCTTTGAAAATCAACTTCTTAAAAGCAGCGATGCCCAGTGGTATGGAATAACGATCATCTTCAAGAAGGTATTTGATTTTTCTGCCATGAATTCCTCCTGTATCATTGACATGACGTACATAGTTCTTTGCAGCCTCTGCCAATTGAATGGCAATGTCCGCTACAGGACCCGTCTGATCCATTATTCCTCCGACTTTAATCTCCGTGTCGCTGACACCCCGCACCTCCTCAGAATGTCCCGAACAATAAAATACAAAACTGAAAAATACAGCCAGTGGAATCATAACTGGAACTTTCTTTAAGTCCATAACTCCTCCTCTGTGTTTGAAGCATTGTTCTCTTTGATGCAGTATTAAATGGATTTTCACTGAATGAACATAAAATAAAAACAGTATAGCCTTGTAAAAATAAATGTCAAGCCTATGCACGGCAATTCAAATTATCATCTCAGATGAAGTCAACTACCACCGCCAGAGGCGGTGGCTTGTATATTTGCCCTAGAAGGTGCCCTACTATGTGGTTTAATCAAACAAACTTAGCTGTCTTTGTTCAATTTCTTTCTCCTTCTTTTCTTGCCATTGTACATACTTTCTTATCTTATCCTCATCTAGACCCACTGTACTCACACAGTAACCTCGCGACCACAGATGACACGCCCCCAGAACTTCTTTCCGATCCTCTCATATCTTTGAAACAAC
>JAXHSZ010000597.1:0-3831 GCA_034190725.1 Thermodesulfobacteriota bacterium | reverse complement strand
GCCATAATGTTCTCCGCGGTGTTACCCAGGGCGTTTAGGATATCCATGGCCGCTGAAAATGGCGGTGAATAGGGCAATTCCAGGTTGCTGATATCCTTAATCGTTGGTTTATATTTGAGGATTGCCGAGACGGCGTTGACGCGTGCCACCACACTGCCACTTCTACCTCCAAGGCCCTGAATGCCAAGGACCAGTCCGCTGTCTTTTTCAACCACTAATTCCATGTACAGAAGATCCTTTTCGGGGTAGAAGTGCGCACGGTCAAACTGCACAACAAAGGCTCTCAATGCGTCAAACCCCTCTCTCCTGGCAGTCTCAAAACTCAAACCCGCACCCGCTATGGATATCTCAAAGAGCTTTATGACAAAACTCCCTACGGCACCTTCAAACTCCGCGTGGCCTCCAGCCAGGTTTGTACCTATGATTCGTCCCTGTTTGTTGGCCAAGGAGCCAGAAGAATTGGAAGAAAAGATTGCAAAGGAAGTTTCAATGGTTTTGACGAAGATGAACATTGCTACAAAGAAAGAGATCGATGAATTAAAGGAAAAGATCGATACGCTTGAGAAAAAGTTGGACCAATAGAGGTCATTATGCGGATACAAAGGGTACCTCAAGTCTATCGGAATATGAAGCGGTACAGACAGATCATTGGAATACTCGTGAAATATGGTCTTGGGGATCTCATCGACCAACTCAATCTGAGCAGTTATATCGAAATGGGCAGAAGGTTTGCCCCTTCTCAAGAGAAAGCACATGAAGCAACAAGATTGACCAGGGCAAAAAGACTGGTATTGGCCTTGGAAGAATTGGGGCCCACTTTTATCAAGATAGGACAGTTTTTAAGTACACGACCGGATCTCATTCCCACGGAATTTATTGAGGAGCTGAGGAAACTCCAGGATGAGGTGCCGGCCTTCAACTTTTATCAAGTCAAGGCCCAAATTGAATCGGAACTGGATCGTCCAATAGAAGACCTGTTTTCAGGGTTTGACGAAAAACCCGCTGCCGCAGCCTCCATAGGCCAGGTGCACACCGCCAGGTTGGAGAGCGGAGAGAAGGTAGTGGTCAAGATTCAACGTCCGGAATTGGAAAAAATCGTGCATACCGATGTCGACATACTGATTGGACTCGCTACTCTAGCAGAACGACATATAGCCGAGAGCGAACTGTACAGTCCCGTGGGTGTAATGCAGGAATTTGCCAGGACCATGGAAAAAGAGTTGGACTTCACAAGAGAAGGCCATAGCATGGAGAGATTTACCATAAATTTCACAGATGACAAGTTTTTTTATGTTCCAAGGGTATACTGGGATTTAACCAGTAAAAGAATTTTAACCATGGAATGTATTGATGGAGTAAAAGTGTCAGAACATGAAAGTCTGAAACAAAAAGGACTCGACAGAAAAATTATAGCTCAGCGAGGGGCCGATGCCTTTCTGAAACAGGTGCTGGTATACGGGCTGTTCCACGGAGACCCACATCCGGGGAATATCTTTGTTCTCCAGGATAATACAATTTGCCTTTTGGATTACGGGATAGTGGGATATGTAGATGACCGGATCAGAACTCGTATGATACGATTAATAATATACATCATAAGGAAGGACGTTGACGGCATTGTAAAAGTTTTGCTGAACATTGGAATAATTGACGCGAAGATGGATCTCATAGGATTTCGGGCGGATCTTTTGGAATTTATCGAAAGATACTACAGAATACCACTGAAACGCCTGGATATCGGGACAATAATCAATGAAATGTTTGGAGTCATCCATCGGTATCGAATCAAGGTTCCATCTGATCTGACTCTATTGGCAAAAGCACTTGTCCTTGTGGAAAGTGTGGGAAGGGACCTGGATCCGGACTTTGACATGATCGAACATACCAGACCCTTTGTCAAGAAGTTGATACGGCAAAGATTAACGCCCTCGTACCTCATAAAGAGCTCAGTGAAGACCTTGAACGAATACAGGGATTTATTGACCGTTTTACCCAGAGATACTACTGAAATATTAGAGAAAATCAAAAAGGATCAATTGACTGTCGGGTTTGAACATAAAGGCATCAAAGACTTCATATTGATGCTCGACAAATCCACCAACAGGTTGTCATTCAGTATGATCATTATGGCCCTTATCATTGGTTCTTCTTTAATCATGCAACTCGATAAAGGGCCCCTTTTTCTTGGCTTCCCTGTTTTCGGTTTCCTTGGATACTCAATTGCCGCTGTTCTGGGGTTATGGCTTCTTATTACTATCCTTCGTTCAAGAAGATTATAGAAAACCAGGATATTTATAGAAAGTGGACTGATGTTATACGGAATATCAAAATTTATAGCCTATCCTTGCTTTCACTCTTATATCAGGTTGAATGCCATAGGACATGAGAATATCCCATCATCAGGTGGAGTGTTGCTCACTCCAAATCATATAAGTTACCTTGATCCTGTCATTTTAGGGGTGTCCGTGAAGAGAAAAATATATTCAATGGCAAAGGAGGAATTGTTTGGAAATCCAGTATCCGAATATTTAATGAGAAGTCTGAAAGCTTTTCCCGTGAGAAGAGGCAGAATAGATAGAGGTGCTCTGAAACGTTCTGTCCAAATACTTAATAAAGGTCATGTACTCTGCATGTTTCCTGAGGGGACTATCAGTCAGGATGGAAAAATCATGAAGGGAAAACAAGGAGTGGCTTGGTTGGTTCTCAAGACCAATGTTCCGGTTGTGCCTGTAAAGATCATAGGGAGTGACAAGTTACTGCCTGACGGTTCATTCTTTCCAAGAATGGGTCGGGCTAAAATCATCTTTGGAAGGCCCATAGCGTTTGACTTTAAAGATAATAGAAAAAAAGAGAACAAGAGGATAATAATCGAAAAGATAATGGAAGACATGGAGAAACTGAGATAAACAGCATGTGCGATGAGCTGGAATGGGCAATTCGTAAGTTGTTCTTATCCATCATCACACATCATCTCAACAGATTTATTATCAATATAAAGGAGGGGAAGATGGGATTCGAAAAAATAATCTTTGAAAAAAAGGATGGGGTAGCTACTATAACACTGAACAATCCAGAGGTGCGCAACTCTATGACACAGAAAATGGCGGATGATTTCTCACACGCTGTACATTTGCTCAAGGGAGATAACGATGTGAGAGTAGTGGTCATTACAGGTGCCGGAAAGGCCTTTTGTTCAGGAGCTGACTTGAAATCAGGGACATTTCCTGAAGGAGAGATAAGTCCTCTTGTTAAAAAAACATCAGCAACGGATTTTTACAAGAAATTTCTTGCCATTCGAGAATTGGACATACCTATTATCTGCTCAATAAACGGTCCGGCAGTAGGTGCGGGTTGTTGTCTTACTCTACTTGGTGATATAAGGATCGCTTCAGAAAAAGCCAAGCTGAGCATGAGTTTTGTGAAGATAGGCCTTAATCCCGGCATGGCCGGAACTCACTTCTTACCCAGGTTGGTGGGTACTTCCAAGGCGTATGAGATGATGATTACCGGAGATATGATTGATGCCGAAGAAGCACTTCGGATCGGGCTGGTCAGTAAAGTGGTTCCCCATGAACAATTGGAAGAAAGTACCGAAGAGTATGCTTCCAGACTCGCCAATGGAGCGCCAATTGCCATGAAACTCATTAAAAAGGCCATCTTCAGCGGAACAAATACAACCGTTGAATCTGCCATTGAATATGAATCGTTTGCACAATCTCTTTGTTTTGAATCAAGAGATTTCCAAGAAGGTGTCAAGGCTTTCATCGAAAAGAGACCTCCAAATTTTACCGGCATGTAGTGGACTTGATGACATTTTATTGGGCAACTTTC
>JAXHSZ010000596.1:0-5829 GCA_034190725.1 Thermodesulfobacteriota bacterium | reverse complement strand
CCTTAACTTAACCATTCCGTGACTATCATCATACCAAGAGCTAAACGGGTGCACTCCATAGAAATTACTTGCAGCATCTCCTGCTAATTTTATAACGTCTTCTGATGTTGCAGAGTACGTTGCAAATATCTTGGCATCAAGCCCGTACCGCTTTGCATCCTTCAAAAACAAAGCAACTGTAGGTATGGAATGGCCTACGATTATATAATCTATGTCTTTCTTTTTCAGTGTAAGGACCTCAGATGTCGTATCTAAAACATTTAGCGGTATCAGTATTGTGTGGATGTCTATGCCAAAGAAACGCTCCCACTTTTCAGTTTCTCTGGTAATAACTACTTTACCTGCTGCGTCTACCAAGGCAAGGGCAATTTTAGGCTTCTTCGGTTTTGCAATCTCAATCATGTAGTCGTATAAGACACCTATTTCCGTTCTGTATGTATCAATGGATAGGAAAAGGTATCTTTTATAAGGCTCAATAACGTCAGGATCACCGGCCAATGGAAGGCAGGGGAGTTTTTGCTTCATGATACGATCCATCAGTACTCTTGTCTCACCTGTGGAACCGGGACCAAGGAGGGCAAATATATTGTCCCTGTGCATAAGCTTCTTAAAGGCGGAAATAGCAGCCGGGACAGAATAACGGTCATCCTCTACAAGAACCTCTATTTTTCTACCGTTGATCCCCCCCTGATCATTGATGTATCGAGTGTAGTTTCTTATCGCTTCCACGATCGGTTTCATTATTGTGGCAACAGGCCCCGTAAGGTCGAAAATTGCTCCGACTTTGATTGTTTTTTCAGTTACGCCCCTGACTTCTTTAGTATATCCGGGGTCTTCGGGAAAAAAGGTGAATGTCAAAAACATCAGGAGCCCACTGAATACCTGGATAACACTTTTTAATATCTTCTTCTCCATGAAATGCCTCCTTGTCTCATAATAGATTTCTATCTCCATTTATTCATTTGAGCTTGAGTATTTTCGCAAATATCTGCACCTTGAACCTCGGAATCCTTAAATGGTTACAAAATGATTAATAGACTACCACATACGGCTGTAATAATTTTTTTTCATTGCACTCCCCCTTTCATAAAAAAATTAAAAATTGCGATCTGCTTCTATGATGGAACCTCACCTGAACGTCTAACACAAATGAGCAGGCAATTAACAATCAGAGTTAATTTTGAAGCACAGACCATTTTTTGACATTTCGGGAGGATGCCCCTCATTTTTTAGGATTTTTATTTCAGTACTTTATTAACAGATTTCCTCCACCCGGTAATCGGAATAAATTGTTTTTTATCTACATCAGCTTTGTAACATCTGCTATAATAGACTGATTTATGGTCGTCCGGCCCACATGTAATGATTCCACAGATACCATCAGTGTCATAGTTCCGTATCCTTTCAAGGCCTTCCACAAAGGACTCCGGAGTTAGATCACTACCGGCATTTTCAAGTCCCTTATGGATCAACGTAACCATGAACCATCATCCATTCAAATAAGTCCGATTTTCAAACTTGATCTCCCGGTGATACTTCATGATCATTCTTCGCAGTTTATCCATTCCGGCACTCTTGTCGTTCCATCCGGAAAAAGCGTTTGTGCCTATCAAACCCTTGGCTGCAACGCTCGCCAGCTTAATTGTATCATCAACAAAGGCATATTGAATGGCGATGAAAGTACTTTGAAGTTTTAACTTGTATGCATCTCTTAAGAATGCAGAAGTGTTGCCTACATAGCCATGAATCAGGACATAATCGGGTTTTAACCTCTTCAGGTTCAGTATTTGAGAGGTGAAATCTCCTGCTCCGACTGAGATAATGGTCTCAATATATTTCGTATTATTGTATTCTTTGGACATCTCTCTACATGTATCCCTGGAGATATGACCTGAAGCAGTATCCGGTAAAGCAAGAGCAATTGTGGGATTCGCTGCCTTCAGATCCTTAAAGATATATTCAAAGATCAATTCTATCTGATCTTCGTAGAACGGAATGGGCGTGAATATATATCTTCTAACAGGAGTGAAATATTTCTTGTCATTTGTCAGGGCTATCATTGGTACTTTATTCTTTTCAGAAAGAGGTATTATTGCATGGGTATTCTCTATCCCTGATGCACCGGGGATGATTGCCATTACCTCATCCTTGAAGACAAGCTTTTTGAAAGCAGACAATGCCGCGGGAATACAAAACCGATCATCCTCTATAAGGTGTTTTATCCTTCTCCCATGAACTCCTCCTTGGTCGTTTATGTTTCGAATGTAGAATCTTAAACCTTTGGTACGATTCTATATGTTCCAGCAAGAGGTCCTGTCATATCCACCATTCCACCGATCTTTATGGTATCCGAAGTTACCCCCTTTACGTCCTCAGAATTTCTGTATGTCACGTTGAAAAAAACAAAGATAGATCCTAAAATGAAGACAAATACTCCCTTTCTTAGAATTCTCATAACGCACCTCCTTCAGAAGATTTTCATGAAACTGATCCATACCCATATCTCTCTCCTTTATTAATACATCGAAAGAAGTGGATATGGATGTCAATCGACTTGAGGAAGCGATCCACTCGTTGGACATTATGTATAAAGTGGGAATTGAACCTGATTCAGATGAGTACTCAAAACCATTGACAAGTAATTGGTGGGAAACAGTATTAAGAGCCGGTTTGAAATCTATTCCATACTCTCTTCAATATCAGCGGTGTTTGTTTTGAATTGAAATTCAATGACAGTCGTGGTCGGTGAAGCAAAGTAATCTCCTTTGATTATTTTGTTCTCAATTATGATTATAATCCACCTCCTTTCTTTAAACATTGATCCTTATCTTATTTCCGGGGCTTTCCTCCAATTTGTATTTGGGATAAGTTTTTCATACTTGGAATCCGCTTTATATGAGTTTGCTGTATTTCGGCCTTTATGATTCGCTGGGGAAAAAGCAATTGTGAACATGATCCCGTCAGTATCAAATCCCTTCATATTCTCCATGGCTGTTATGGGTTTCTCAATGTTAAGATTTTTTCCGGCCCTCTTTATCCCCTCATAGAGGATCGTAGAGAGAGTCCAGCTTGCGGTATAGAACCTAATGTCTCCGTGACTTTTCGCATTTTCTTCACCCCTTCCATATCATCGTACCAGGAACTGAAACCATGAACGCCCACATAATTCCTGGATGCGCTCCCAGACCTCCTCACCGTGTCTTCCTCACAGGTAGCCAGGGTTCCATAAACGGGAATATCGAGATCGATTTTTTTCGACCTGTGCGGTTACGCAGGATTGTGGTAAGCGCCGGTTGCTTGCTTCATTTGTTTCTTATACGCAAGAGCCCGGCAGGCATCTGAATAGACATACAAAGCATCCAATCACACTGCATATAAAACCTGATGGAAGCCTGTAGTTTATAAGAAGAAAACGAAGTAAGTAGCTGGCAAGCGGTAAAGTTGGCGAACTGCACAGGTCGAAATTTTTAGTGTATCAATAATCCTTGTCCAAGGAACTCGATGTAGACCGCACCCTTTATTCCTTAGGTCTTCTCCATCCTGAAATGGGCACAAATCTCTTTTTTTCTATATCAGCTTTGTAAAACCTATGATTTTCTATTGCTTTATGGTCATTGGGACCAAAGCTTATCACACCACATATCCCTTCAGTATCAAAGTTCCTGGTGGCCTCCATCCCCTTCAAAAAGGTCTCCGTATTGAGTTCCCTTCCTGCATTTGAGAAGCCTTGATAAAACAGCATTGCCATGAGCCACCCCTGAAAGAAGTATGGGCTCCTGCGACGAACATGAGGATTGTAAGCCAGAGCTGCCTTTCTGAGTTTGTTTACACCGGGAACATCGTCATCCCATGTGCCGAAACAGTTGACCGCCACCATCCCCTTTGCCGTTTTTCCGGCTATTGCCAAAACTTCATCTGAACATGCATACTGGTTGACGATAATGGGTCTGATGAAGCCCAACCTGTATGCGGCTTTTGCAATGGAAGATGTATCAATGACCAGTCCATGAAGGAAGATCACGTCAGGGTTCCATCGCTTCAGGGTAAGCACTTGGGATGTATAGTCCACGGCAGCAAGAGAAAAAGTTATCTCCTTGTACTTTCTCACAGGATACGTCTTGACCAATTCCCGCACAGCGTCTCTGCCTTGTTTTCCGGATGCAGTGTCTGGATACATAAACGCAAGGGCAGGGTTCTTCATTTTCAAATCTTTGAATATGTATTCAACGACCAGCTTTGCCTGGTCTTCATACCAGGGGACCGGACAAAAGATATACTTTCTTATGGGTATGAAGAACTTATTTTCCCCTGAACCTGCAATGAGTGGGAGCTTCTCTTTTTCAACCAGGGGGATGATCGCCGCAGTATGACCGGTTCCCGAAGCTCCCTGAAGGGCGAATATCCGATCCTTAAAAACGAGTTTTTTAAAACACGATAGCGCGAGAGGTATGGTATACCTGTCATCTTCGATTATATAATTCACCTTTCTCCCGTGGATGCCTCCAGTGTTGTTCACTATTCTGAAGAAGGACTTAAACCCGTCCGCAATCTGAATCCAACCCTCTGCTGTGGGGCCTGTAAAATCAGCCATGAGACCTATCTTTACGGATTTATCTGTCACGCTGGTAGCCTCATCACCAAAGGATACACGGACACCTACTGACATCAAAATCAGAGACAAGAAGAACATCAGAATGAAATATCCTTTGAAAACAAATAGTTTACTCATCATTTTCATAATATCGCCTCCCTTCTAAACTCCATAACGTAGTGTTTGGATCATTCGTTCATTCTTTTTCTTAGAGCAAATAGTGCTCGTTAATAAATAGCTTTTTTCGTAATCTCTATGTCAGACTCATGTATTCCTACGATTAAAATCTTCGTCTGCTCTGACCCTATTCAATATCTCATCTCTGGATGGACACTCACTGCTCCAGAGGCCTTCTCCACCCTGAAATAGGGACAAATATTTTCTTGTCCGTATCCGCTTTATAAAACCGATGATTATCTATAGCTTTGTGATCATTGGGGCTAAAGGTTACCGACCCGCAGATCCCCTGAGTATCAAAATTTCTCATGGATTCCAGAGCCTTCAAATAGTTTTCCCTGGTGAGATCTCTTCCTGCATTCTTAATGCCCTCATAAAACAGTATTCCAGCGATCCATCCTTGAAAAAAATAAGGGCTCCGACGACGAACCTTCGGACTGTATTGCAAAGAAATTTTCCTTAATTTATTCACACCAGGGCTCTCATCATCCCATGTGCCAAAACAGTTGACAGCTATTAATTCCCTGGCTGCCTTACCGGCTATTGCTAAAACCTCTTCGGAACATCCATACTGATTCACTATGACTGGAACATGAAATCCCAAACGGTATGCAGCTCTTAGAATAGAGGCAGTATCAATAACAACTCCATGAATAAAGACAACATCAGGTTCGAACCGTTTCAGGGACATGACCTGGGACGTAAAATCAAGGTTACTGAAGGAAAATGCGATTTCTTTATATTCTTTTACAGGATGCTTCTTCACCAACTCACGAACTGCCTCCCTTGTGTCTTTGCCTGAGGCCGTATCAGGGTACATGAGGGCAATACAGGGATGAGTGAGTTTGAGGTCATTGAATATATATTCGAACACCAACTTTGCCTGGTCTGCATACCATGGAATTCCACTGTACAAATATTTTCTTACCGGTACAAAGAATCTCTTCTCCCCTGTGGCTGCAAGAAGCGGTATCTTCTCCTTTTCCACAAGTGGGATGAGTGCCGCGGTATGGCCGACCCCGGAAGCTGCTTGAAGGACAAATATCTTATCTCTGAACACC
>JAXHSZ010000595.1:0-4349 GCA_034190725.1 Thermodesulfobacteriota bacterium | reverse complement strand
ATGTGTATTACCATTTCAAGTTGATGTTAACGGTCTATAAGTTGCGCTACTCGTTATGTTTGAAAAGGGTATCAGTTTCGTTCTTTTTAAAAATCCGTCCATTTATTTCACTTCTTCTCGATGGGCTCAAGGAGTGTTGAAAAGCGAACCGTATCGGCTTCATGGGCATCATCCATTGCAACAAGGTATATTTCCTCATCCGATGTATTGAGAACAGCATGGGCAACATTCGGGGGAATTTCAAAGAAAGCCGGTTCTTGCCCGTTGACCACGGTTTCACCTGATTCGTCTTCATTGATTTTTCGCCAGGCTATTGTAGCCGGTCCTCCACATACCAAAAGCCACTCCGTACCGGTCGTATGACAATGATTGCCTCTCACAGACCCGGGTTTCATTGAAACAACATGAAGGTTCAACGAAGATTTTAATGAAGGGTCTATTGCGTTAAAAGGTCGTATCCCCCATCCCCTATCATCTTGCCAGCCAAAAGTTCCCGGTTCAATTCGTTTGAAGTGAGCCATTTTTATTCCATCCTGATTTATTGTTTATCCACAAATGGATATTTTCCGCAATCTCTGCGCCAGACTCATATGTATGGGCACATTGCAATGTGCCCATACATACCCAATGTGTTCCTGTGGTTAACATCTTCGTCTTTCTTGACCTTGCAGAAAATATCTCGTTTTTGGATGGACACTCGTTTAAAGAGAATTGAGAGCTGAAAGAGATTCTTTCATATGGTGCCGGTATTTGTGTGTACCCTACTGTTCCCTGTGTTGGAGTCTGTTGAGAAGCTCTTCAGTGGTCATGAACTTCCAGTCCTCAGTTCCCTTGAGTCCATCAATTACTTGTGCAATAAAGTGTATCTCATAGATTACGTCTTCGATTGAGCAATCATCCGGCAATCGTTTTACAGTCTCTATTATCACCTTTTTCAGTGTACTCATCTTATACACCTCCCATGTCGATAGACATCCAAAGGTTTATATATCATTGAGTAAATGACTCAGACGTTTTTTGCAGGGTTATAAACAAAAATAACTTGCTGTGAGCTTGAAGTTTCTTAGGAGAATAACGTCTATGAAATATAATAAGAATATCACAAGAAGACCCATAAAGGCAAGAAACTATTAAATGACCTATATACGTCATAAATGCAAAGGATTATGATATATCCAGACTCGTGTGAAATGGACATCAACCTGAAACTCCTTGACAGTAGTACTCTTTTATAATACATCTCTTAACAGTTGGTGGTATCGGTTATCACTTATTCGGAAATTTTATATGAGACGCTGTAAGTTTCATTTTTTATAATCTGATGAAGAAACATTTTTGGCTATTCAAATATACATTTTTCCTGGTCGTATTATCAGGGTTCTTATTTCTGGGCATCCATCTGCTGATCATTTCATACTCATTGAAAAGCGCCCATTTATTTGTGATGATGTTTTTCTCTTCAAGTCTCATCATCTTGATTTGTTTAGCTTTTATTGTTGGACTTATTTCAAGAATTGTCCACAGAATGAGAAATAAGAAGAAGGAAGAGGTCTCCAATTCAAAGGATACCTTTACGAATGTTTTCCCAGAGTCTGATATATGAAGTGTCCGTCTTCTATTCTGTTTCTATGGGCGGGTAGAGGGATTTGCGGGGAGTGGTTTTTGAGATCAAATGATTATACTGCTTCACCCTGAATAATTATTCTCGCAATTCTAAGTATTTTCATTCATCATTCCAGGAAATGTTACTACATTCAGATTAAATACAATACGGTCCCTATTCTTGCCAGAAATCATCATGGGCTATCCCACCGGTTTCTTGAATTTCCTGACGACCTTGCCCTAAAATAGCCTGAAATTTTTGCGAATAGGCTAATACTAAACACTCTATTTCATCTTCGTCAGTTATGCCCAATAAAACTGCTGCCGGCTTACCATTTCTTGTGACCACAATCGGCCCCTTTTCTGATTCTTTCAAATATGCACTAAAATGTGCTTTGACTTCTGCAATTGGTGCAATCTTCATAATTGTACCTCCTCTCCACCGATGAGCAGGCGGTTCCCCTTTTTCACACCTACTGCTAAGATGGAAACTTGTTTATGTTCTTGTTCAACTGAATAATACACTCGAAAACGATTGTCAGGACTAAACCTTATCTCCCAGTCTGCCCCGAGTTCCACAGGTCGTTTTAAAGGTTTCCTATTTCTCGTTTCCACATCCGGTTCAAATTTCAGCCGGGTCTCAATTGTGGTACGTATTAATGAGTGATATTTCCTTTCAATTGTTTGTAAATGTGATTTTACTTGAGGAGCATAAATCAGTGAATAACGGCTTTCGGCTTTAATCATGACCAAAATTATAGTCATAATTTAGATTTTGTCAACTCCTTTTTGAGTGGAACTTTTGCTTGGAAGTAAAGCAAAATAAAATAAATGAGGGCGGGATCGAAGTGACAGCCGAATTTTGACCACTCTGATTATACTTTGTAATGGGAGTTGTAATGAGGGGGCTGGGGGATGTATATTGGGCCCATGTTTCAATATTAAGGATGATTAATGATCTGAATTGTTTCGTAGGCAGTGCTCACCTTACATGGCTTGAATTGCCGAGAGGTTTGAATATCCTTTATGAGCTGGCTCAGGATATCTCTGCAAGATTCAGGACAAAGAATGGACTTCCTTTAATATGTAACCACCGTGAAAAAATAGGTGTCTCTGTCTCTTGCGAGAATGTATTTTGACATGACGTCAGTGTTTTAGTGGACAGAGCTCACCCTACATAGCTTAAGGTAGAAAGTGGAAGACTGAAGGTCATTAGATAGTGTCTCATAAATTTTGTCACTGATTTTGGCAATTTATTATTATCGAAATATTAGCTTGTTTTTCACCCACTTCTAATATGTAATGTACTGGTTCTTGAATAAAATTATTTTTAGTGGATCAAATATTGATCATGATTTTTGTCATTTAATACTGCCAATAATTGGCACAAAACTTATGAGACACGGCACCAGATAGCTTTAAGGGCATAATCAATCCGTTCAAAACCTTCTCTGTTCCCATAATATTTGATTCAATCAGGGATGAATCCTGTTTGCCTAAAACGTCAGCCGACTCAAATGCCCGGAGTTTTGTATGATCCCTCATAATTCATCCCCCTTCATCCTTTATAACCTTCAACCTTCTCCCTCCCCCATCACCGATTTTAAACGAAAAAGAAACAATATGGTCCCGGTTACACAGAGGGCAAAAAATGACATGACCCAGAAGCCGGTACTGTATGACTGTGTCCAGTCTTTAATGAGTCCTACTACATACGGGCCTAAAACCATGCCCAGACCTAAACATGTAGCTATCACACCAAAACCAAACCCCAGGTTTTGAGGTTCCATGATATCCGGGGGTAAAGAGAATACGGGCGCGGGGATCAAAGCCACTGAAATGCCAATCAGAACCATAAAGAATATGATCGGCGTATTGCTGTACGGTATGAAAAATGTAAAAGTCGCCAAGGTAAAACCACCTATTGCTATAAGACTTTCCTTGAAACCTATTTTGTCCGTAACATATCCCACTACCGGACTGAAGAGAAATGAACCCCAGACAAGAAAGCTGGTGAGGAATCCCGCAAATTCAATACTGAATCCCTTGTCTTTAATGAAGAAGTCAGGTGCGAAGGTGGCAAAAGAAATTGTCGAGGCATTGAACCACATCCATGCGAGACCCACAATCCATATGGAAATACCTGCATTTCTAAAACTGGACAATCCTACCTTCTTGCCTTGGGGTGAGTTATTCTTTATTGGAGGGTGGGGTCTATAAAAGATGAGAAACACCATGAGAGCAAAGAGAGTGACAAAACCGCCCACGCTCACGGATGCCTGCCAACCATAGTTCTTTCCCAATGTTCCAAATGTGACAAATGATATGATCGTGCCGAGCGGCAATGCAGTGTTGAAGATCCCCATTGCAGCGCCCAACTCCCTTCCGTTAAACCATTTGGAGAGGAATTGAGGAAGCCCTATTGAAAGTATGAGAGCGCCCACCCCTGAAAGCACCCTTCCGAATGCAAGATGGAGAAACGTCCTTCCGAAGACCACGATAAGGGTCCCGACAATCATAAAGAGAAAGCAGGTTATGGTTATCTTTTTGGTTCCATATCTATCGAAGAGTATCCCCCCCGGGATAGAGAGGAATATTCCCGGCAGGGCAAAGAGACTCATGAGGAGTCCGGCCTGGGTGTGGGATAGGCCCAGTTCATGAATAATTAAGGTAAGCACAGGGGGGATGGACTGAAACACGAAGGTGAAAGCGAGCATGGATATATAGGTCAGAGCAAGTGCATTCCA
>JAXHSZ010000594.1:0-7429 GCA_034190725.1 Thermodesulfobacteriota bacterium | reverse complement strand
TGTTATCTCGCCTTCTTTTGCCTGATCAATACTATTTATTCCAGCAATGACTGTGCTCTCATTACCTATTACATAACCACCGATAAAGTCCGCTAAGTACCGAAGGCTGTTCTCTGCCATATCTTCACCTCAACTCGGTTTGAAGTATGGTGCAATGTGAAGGGTTTACTGAAATGTCGCAAATGGTGTCCATAAAGATTCAATCGTATAATTAGTGTCTGAACGAAAACCAGGATTTTTCGTCAAGGTCAAGGAAGATCAAAATTATAACCGCAGGAATATATTGATTATTTTGAGGATTAAAATTTTTATCTGACGCAGAGATTGGCGAAAAAGACAGTTTTCGTTCGGACACTAATTATCAAACCTCGTATCTATTGATATAAATATTTCATATTTGAGCTTTTTGAAAAGAGTCGCTTTACCGGCAATCAAATTTTAATCCGTGTACAACTCGCATTAAGATTTGACCGCCGTTAAAGCTTGCTTATAACTTTCTATTTCATACAGCTCCTAAGAAACTTAAAACCCATAGCAAGTTTCTTTCATGTATAACCCTGAAGCAAAGCGACAGGGTCATTTGCTAAAATAATACACAAATATTAAAACTATCTATTTTTCGTTTTTCACACTTTCTTCATTATGGGTCTTAATAATTTTGTCAGTTAAGTCAATGGCATCGGCAGCATAGAGTATTCCACTGGTGCTTTTCTCAAGTATAACCGTATAATTGCCCTCTTTTCCTAATATTTGAACGACCTTTCGTAATTCGCCGATTATTCTCTTGGTCATCTCAGCTTCTTCACGTTTGAGTTCCTCTTGGGAATCCTTAAGCAATCTCTGATATTCTCTCACTTCTTTTTCATAATCTCTCTGCTTTTCCTTTTTCGCATCTTCACTCAATAGAATACTCTGTTTTTCTATACTTTCCTTGAATTGCTTAAGTTCTTCTTGTCTTTTCTCAATGACTTCCCGAGTCTTATTTACTTTCTCAGAAAAATTTGCTCGAGCGTTCTGGCCTGCGACACACATATTCAATGCCTTCTGCAGATCCACATATGCTATCCCTTCAATACCGGACGCAGTTGCATAGACAGGAAGAGAAAGAATCAGAAATAAAGCAAAAATAAAAGCAATTTTTTTCATTTTAAACTCCTTTACATTAGATCTTCTCATAAAATAATCATATCACTGTTAATCCTTTTCTCTTCTTGAGAATTGGGATTGAAAAGCAAAATAAACATGTTGAGTGGTTCAACGCACACGTTTCCCGGCTGAAGATCCCTTCTAACTCAAAATAAAAGGATTATACCTTCATTGGAAAACACGTCTTCTGCACTCAATGAGTGAAAAAGACTTCTTTGAGCACAGTATTGTCATGCAAGGGATGTCAGCAAATTATAACCTTTAGCCTTGAACCAAAGACTTTAGGCCTCAATATTGAACTCTAGAGTATCAGAACATCAACCCAATTGAAAAGTCCCAGTTGCTCTGTTTTTCATCAGGCTTTGGCTTTAAATTATATCCCCATTCCAACCTTAAAGGGCCCATGGGAGAATACCATCGTATGCCTGCACCTACACTTCTCCTCAAATCCCTGAGATCGAAATCCTCATCATCATCAAAGGCATTCCCTGCATCAAAGAAGATAACACCATTAATCCCTGCATCCTTAACCAGAGGGAAAATATATTCTACGTTGAATATGAGTTCTTTGTCTCCACCAATAACATCCCCTGTCTCCGGATCTGTGGGCCCGATGGAATACGTTTCAAAACCTCTGATCGTATAAATCCCACCCAGGAAGAACCGCTCAAAAAGGGGGACGTCTCTTCCTTCATTTCCATGTACATAGCCGATCACACTCCGTGTCATGAAGACAGTATCCCAAAACAAGGGGAAATACCATGTCGTGCTACCGATATACTTTGTGAAATAATTGGTGCCACCTAAGACCCCCCCTGCATATTCAATGCTTATGCTGTTTTTAGACCCTTTTGAAGGAAATATAGTACTGTCTCTAGAATCTCTCAAAAGTGTAGTGGTGATACTGCTTGTAACACTGGTCCCTTCCTCATCTCTGATCACTTCAGAGGCTGAATCCGAAACATCGGTTATAAAGACATCTTCATACCTGTATGTCAAATATAATCTGGTATATTCACCGGGAGTTGGAAATCCAAACCTGATATCTCCACCCTGAACCTCTTTTGTATAATCAGTATATTCCCTTGAAGCATCATAAATATCAAAACCGGCTGATACTCGTGTATCAAGGAACCATGGCTCTGTAAATCCTAGGTTATACGTATGGCTTGATCCTCCAAGTTTAGCTACAAAAGATAACTTTTGTCCTCTCCCGAATAAATTACTCTCTGACACTTGCAACATACCAAATAAATGATCGATAGAGCTATAACCAAAACCAGCGCTGACAGCTCCTGTAGGTCTCTCTTTCACTTTAATGTTTAGATTCAACTTATCATCAAGACTTCCTCTTTCAGTATTAAGGTCAATCTCTTCAAAATAACCTAATCTGTAAAGTTTCTTATAACTATTGCTCAATTTATTTTTATTATACAGGTCTCCTTCCACCACTTTCATTTCTCGACGAATAACTTTATCACGAGTCCTTGTATTTCCGGTGATGATGATTTTTTCAAAATATGCCTTTTTTCCCTTCTTTATATCAAAGGTTAAATGTACTACCTGATTTTCCTCATCAATTGAGGTCAGTGGCCTTACGTCTATGAATGCATACCCCGTCTTCGCATATAAATCAGTGAGATGGTTGATATCCCCCCTGAGTAACTTCCTGTTGAATATTCCTCCTGGGATAGTTTTCAGTCCTTTCAGGAGAATTTCTTCCTCTTCTATAAGGTCACCCTTGATCTTGATTTCTCCAATTTTAAACTGCTTTCCTTCATCAATAGGGATAGTAACATATATCCACTCTTCATCATGGATTATTTCCGGCTTACCAACCTTGATGTTAATATACCCATTTTCACTATATAACGCGCTTATTCTGTCTGAATCTTGATCCAGCACTTCCTCATTCATCAGTCCGGAATCAGTAAAATACCAAAAAAAGCCCTTTTGCTTTGTTTTCATGACATCCCGCAGTTCTTCGTCATCAAATGCCTTGTTTCTCGAAAACTTTATTTCCTTTATCAGGGTCTTTTTCTTTTCTTCGATTATGAAATCAACAACGGCTTCCTTCGTCTTCAGATAGTACACTTTATATTCGACATCAGCAGCCCAATAACCTTCCTCCTTGTATAACCTAAGGATATTTTTTACACTTCTCTTTATTCTGTTGAAATTCAATATGGTTTTTATTTTTATATCGAGAACATCCATAATATCATCTTTTTCGATAAGTCTGTTACCGCTGATCTCTATCTTTTTGACGAATGGTCTCTCACTCACAATGAAAGTTATATTATATCCATCAGAGGTTTTTACCTTATCGACATGAACATCCTCAAAATAATCCATCCTATAGATACGTTTTAGATCTTCCCGAAGTGCCTTCTTTGAGAACACATCTCCTTCTTGGGTCTTCATTTGGGACTTGATAGTATCCTCTTCAATCCTCAAATTTCCTTTCACATAAATTTTTGCAATGATCTCTTTGTCTAAAAATTTCGAAATGATGTGTTGGGCTAATTCACTCACGAGTGGAGTCAGACGATCCAGACCTTTGTCTTCCACATAAATCTTTTGTGGTGATTTTCCCCCTTTCATTTCTAACAATTCCACATCGATACTGATAGCCTTTCCTATCTTAGTCAAGCTTCCCCAGACTGCAAAATCGGCACCTGTCCATTCAGCAACCCTCCTTACCAAAGCTTCATCAATGCTGTCTATCGATCTCCCTTCCAATGCTGATTCAACCAGGGCTCGTTCTACAACTGAAGCCTTTTCACACTCATCGAGATGAGTGATTAAAGTGTCCCATATTTCACCACTCAGATGGTTCAGGTTTTCAAGACTGCTGATTTGAAAAGGGAAAACGATGATTTTAATGGGTTTTTGACCATAAGCCACCTGGTATACAAAGAAACATACCAAACATATCAGTATCTTTTTAACCATTGAAACTCATTTTACTCCTTGTTTAGTGCCCGTCCATAAATGGTTATTTTTTCAATCTCTGAGTCAGACTTGGATTTAATCATAAAAAATGTTGGTCATTTTAATTATACGGTTTTTTACTCAATCAGAATGGTTGAATCCGACCTCAATATGAGTACTCATTCTCTTAACGTAGTTTTATGCTAATCCTGAGACGATACATCCGAAACTATCTTTCCGTCAAGCAGATTGATCACACGAGGCATTCTGTCAGCCAATCGATTATTATGGGTGACGATAATGAGGGTTGTCTTCTTTTCTCTGTTCAGGTCAATCAATAAATCCTGCACTGCATCTCCTGTTTTATTGTCGAGGTTCCCAGTGGGTTCATCAGCAAATACCACTTCAGGTTGTAACACCAAAGCTCTGGCAATGGCTACTCTCTGCTGTTCTCCCCCTGACAGCTCTCCCGGCCTATGGGAAATCCTGTCTTTCAGGCCAACAATATAGAGGACCTCTTCAGCTTTGATACTTGCCTCCTTTTTCTTATACCCTCGGATCAAAGCCGGCATCATTGTATTTTCCAAGGCATTGAATTCGGGAAGCAAGTGATGAAATTGAAAGACAAATCCGATCATTCTGTTTCTAAACTCTGCTAATTTTTTATCATCCATTGAAAAGAGGTCTTGACCGTTATAAAACACATTCCCAGATGTAGGTTTTTCAATTGCTCCAAGTATATGAATTAATGTGCTTTTCCCAACCCCTGACGCTCCCACAATGGACAACATCTCGCCCTTTTTTATATTCAGGTCTATTTCTTTTAAGACACCAACCTTTTTATTGTTGGATTCAAAGACCTTTCGAAGATTTCTCGCTTGAATAAACAGGGAACTCATCCATAAACCTTAAGATCTGTCTCTTGGAGTTATTATTCTGTCTATAAAGAAGAGTTTTGGTAGAACACATTGACGATTAATTGATCCTGACCTCAGTTGAGCGATTCATGTCACTCATATCTCAGTGCCTCAGCTGGGACAAGCTTTGAGGCCTGCCATGATGGATACAACGTAGCAAGAAAGCTAATTCCGATGGCGGAAACCACAATCAAAATGGAATCAATACTTTCTATTTTAACGGGAAGAGTAGATATGTAGTATACGTCACTGGGCAGTCGTATTAAATTAGATTTTGCAAGAAAGAATCCAAGTGTATATCCTCCAACCACACCCAAAAATGTACCGATTATTCCAATTGTCAACCCCTCAATAATAAATATCTTCATTATACTTTTTGCAGTTGCACCCATTGATTTGAGTATTGCAATATCTCTATTCTTTTCCATAACAACCATAATAAGGGTGCTCACTATATTGAAGGCTGCCACAAGGATGATGAGAATCAATATTATAAACATGGTTACTTTCTCAAGCTTTAATGCTGCAAAAAGATTCTTGTTCATATCCATCCAATCCCTTGTCCAATAGGAATGCCCAAGAATCTGTAAGATTCCACGTCCGACCTGTTTTGCTTTGTAGATATCATTAATCTTCACCTCAATGCCGGTGACGATATCCGGCATGTTTAAAAACTTTTGGGCACTCTTTAGAGAAATGTATAAAAAAGAAGCGTCAATATCATACATTCCTGATTCAAATATCCCAACAACCCTGAACTTTTTTATTCTGGGCACCATCCCCATTGGAGTCAAAATTCCCATTGGAGAAATCACGTTCACAGAATCATTGTAAAATATCCCTAAATTCCTGGACAACTCCTTCCCGATCACAATACCGGGATATTTTGAGGTGTGCTTTTGTGTCTTTTCATTCTCATTGGGAGACTCTTTGATTTTCATCAAACTCCCCTCTTTCATATTCGATTCGATATTGATTACATTTCCAACGGTATCAGGATCAATTCCTCTGAGGATCACCCCAGAGGAACCGGACCTTGATGTGATCATTGCCTGACTATAAATGAAGGGGGTGGCTGATATCACACCACCCAATCCTTCAATCTTTTTGACTGTCTCTCTATAGTTATCCATCTCACCACGTTTTAAAACCACTATGTGAGAATAATAGCCAAGTATTTTACTCCGTAAATCCTCTTTAAATCCGGTCATGACACCAATGACGACGATAAGTGTCATTACTCCTATTGCGACTCCTCCCACAGAGATAAATGTAATAATAGAGATGAAAGTCTGCTTTCTCTTAGCTCGGAGATATCTCAATCCTATGAAAAGCTCATAAGACATAATGCACTCCAATTGATTCCCTGGAAAATTAACATGAAGAATGCTCCTGCAGGCACAGGCTGGATGAAGAGTCAATGAGAGGATGAATCCTGGTCCTTCTTACCTATTCCTTTGTCCTGAGTTGGGGGAAGAGAATCACTTCTCGTATGGATGCAGCATTTGTGAAAAGCATCACCAGCCTGTCGATCCCGATTCCCTCACCGGCTGTAGGTGGCATCCCGTATTCCAGGGCTTTGATATAATCTTTGTCCAGAGAACCTGTCTCATCACCATCTTCTCGTCTCTCCCGTATTTCTTCCAAAAATCTTTCTTTCTGATCTATCGGATCATTGAGCTCTGAAAAAGCATTTGCTATTTCTCTTCCGGAAATAAAGAGCTCAAATCTATCCACTTCATCTGGATTTTCATCATTCCTACGAGACAGGGGGGATACAGCCGTTGGGTAATTTGTAATAAAGGTAGGCTGTATTAAACGAGGTTCTGCAATTTCCTCGAAAATGTCATTTAAGATGTTTCCCTGATTCATTTCCGCGTCCAGGGTAAGCCCAATGCTTTCACCATATTTCAGCAATTTATCTTTGTCCGTGAGAACATCTTCTTTTACTTTACCATATTTCATTATAGCTTCTTTTAGGGTCATGCGTCTCCAGGGTCGTGTGAAGTCAAGTTCAACGCCTTGGTATTCAAATTTTGTGCTTTCAAAGAGGTTTTCAGCGATATGCACAAGCATCTCTTCAGTGAGATTCATCATGTCTAGGTACGTAGCATAAGACTGATAAAACTCTAACATTGTAAATTCCGGATTATGTTGTGTGGATATCCCCTCATTCCGAAAATTTCGATTAATTTCATATACTCTTTCCATTCCACCAACTACGAGTCTCTTCAGATACAATTCAGGTGCGATTCTCAAATAAAGATTCATTCCAAGGGAGTTGTGATATGTCTTGAATGGGCGAGCAGTTGCTCCTCCTGGTATTGATTGCATCATCGGCGTTTCAACCTCAAGAAAGCCTTTTTTATTCAGAAAATCTCTGATGAGCCGTATGATAGTGGTTCGTTTATGAAAAATCTCCCTAACATCTG
>JAXHSZ010000593.1:0-2235 GCA_034190725.1 Thermodesulfobacteriota bacterium | reverse complement strand
CCCATCAAACCCGGACTTGAACCTGTCCTTCATGCCATTGATCAATTTGAAAAACATCTCTTGCAGATATCGACGTATGATAATTTTTTAATGGATCCTGATGTTTATGAGCGTGTCATCTCCCACCACATCGGTTGCAAGATTGGGACAGAAACTGTTCGTCAGGAACTCAACCAGGAAATTTCGGACATGGAAGAGATTATGGAAAGAGAGGCCAGACAACTGGGTCCTTACTCTTCTTGGGCTGAGGCAATAGAATCACAGCCCATGCCTCCTCTTCCTGAGGACGGACTTATCGGTTTATATCGCAAAGAAGTTCTTGCACTTGAAGAACACTGTATAGAAAAGGGGATGGTGAAAAAGGATCTTTTGCGTTCCTGTCCCGTTTGTGTGGAGCCTGTTCCTTCTTCCCTTACAGCCATCAGGAGTGCAGCAGCGTACAGTATGCCTCCTGGATATCCTCCTCGTGGCGGCACCTTCTATATCCTGGATTCCGAAGTTTCAGGGAGACAGTGAGAGAACGTTCACCGTGATTATCGTATGGTAACTGCCCATGAGACCTGCCCGGGTCATCACCTTCTCGACATGTCCAGATGGAACCTTGGTAGGGTTTTGCTGCGATCATTGGAGTTTCCCCTCTTTTATGAGGGGTGGGCCTGCTTTGCAGAAGAACTCATGGAACACACAGGCTATTTTCGGGGACCGGCCCAGCGCCTTCTTCTTGCAAGACGCCATTTTCTGAGAGCAATCAGAGGGAAAATAGATCTCGACATCCAAACCGGCAGAATGAATCTTTCAGAAGCCGCGTCCTGTCTCGAAGATGGAGGAATCAACAGAAAAAGAGCTGCGTCAATTGTGCGTAGGTACGCCTTGAAACCAGGATATCAGGTATGTTACAGCATTGGACTGCGTCGATTCAGGAATCTTTTTGAGCGATTCGGCAGAAACAATCCTGGAGACTTTGTACAAAAAGTACTGTCACTGGGAGAGATCGATTTTGACGATTTGGAGGAAGAATTGACGTCTTCAGAATAAAAGTCTTCCTATGGGCGGGGGAATGCTCAGACTTTTGAGAAGTTACATTTAAACAAAAGGAGAAAGATTCTTGGAACAGTTTACAGGATATCATTCAGAATGGAACCTTGGAAGTCCTGGAGGATGGGATTATCAGCGAATAACGCAAAAGATCGGTAAGGCTGTTTGGGAGAGATTGAACCGAATAAAAGCTTTAGGTGTAGAACTGGACTTTGATCATCCATTTCTCTGCCCGGTAGTGGGTTTCACACAGATGCTTGTGGAAGAGTATCGCAAACGGGAAGGCTCGAATCCAGGGGTCATTGCCGTAATCGCCGAGGAAGAGACTCTAGAGGATGTGACTGAGAATATCAACCTGGCTAATCGATTGAACAACGTTACAGGAATAACCGGTCTGCTGGCTGCACCACATGAATTGGAAAGGAAAAACGGGAGAGTAAGCCTGAGAGGGCACGCTGTCTCCATTCTTTTTATGGATTTTAATACGGATGTGCTTCTTGATCTTCATCGGAAACAAGACCTTTCACCACTGATACAGGCAGTGAAGGAGAATAGGGTGATTAATCCCAGGGGTACGGAACCGATCAATGTGAAAAGCATGTTTGAAGTTCTTACAGGCCCCCATCGTAATCGTTTTCACCCAGAGACAGTAAAACGCACACCCTGGACAAGACAGTTTTTCCATAGGAGGACCCAAGGCCCTCAGGGTGAGGAAATAGATGATCTTCTTGAGTGGACTCGTACCAATTGGGATAATCTCGTCTTGAAGCCCGAAAGGGGATACTCTGGAAAAGGCGTTCGAGTGGGCGGTGTCAATGAAGATACTGGAGAGGCCATAAACCTTGCCCTCAATGAGGGCAATTACATTGTTCAGGAAAAGATCCCTCTTGGTTTGTGGGCTGAACAAAATCCAGAGCTTGACACAAAAGCAAGACGAGTGATCATGACTCACTATCAGACGGATTTCCGTTGTCTGATGGGGCCTGATATTGTATTTGGTTTTTTATGCCGTGTGGGGGGTGTGCCTACAAATGTCGGCAGCGGAGGAGGTGTACAGCCTTTGGGTGTACTGCGTTCCCATATGAGTGTGAAAGATGCTGTTCAGCAGATCAACAATGCGGTTTTGAACATGGCATATGGCGATCTGGTGGAAGTGGTTGAGTTCCAAAAAGCAATGGCATTGGAAGAAAGATTCACATA
>JAXHSZ010000592.1:0-2312 GCA_034190725.1 Thermodesulfobacteriota bacterium | reverse complement strand
CTGTCAAGTTTTATTGCAACATCTAAGATATAACTCAAGGAATGACTTTTATTTTTGTGGAGGGAATATATACAATTTGTAGCAGTATGTCAACAAAAACTTCTAGAACTGGAGTAATTATGCATACCTTAATTTGATGAAGAAGGCAATTGAAGTCAGAGTCAGTATTGGGACCCTATTCATCGTTCATCCAGAAATGAGATATTGTGTGGGAAATCAAGGATGACGAATATTTCAATCCCATGTAATACTTACCATACAGTTCAGTAAGATTTGTTGTTCATTGGGTACTTAAATGAAATACTTTGGATTGGGGGTGAGGATAACACCTTCTTTTGGTTGGGCATCCATACTCATTGAATAGTGATTTGAAGTATCATTCTGTTCCCAAGGTCCTTCAGAAATTTCATCCCATGGACTGGGTTGACTTGACTTTTAAAATGAGTATAAGGAGGGAAAGGAGGGATCGTTAGTATAGTGCCCATCCATAAATGGCTATTTTCCGCAATCTCTGCGTCAGACTCAGATGTAAGGGTACTTAGCAACGTGCCCCTACATACCCAATGTATTCCTGCGGTTAAAATCTTCGTCTTCCTTGACCTTGCAGAAAATATCTCATTTCTGGATGGACACTAGTTATATAAAAGGGATGTATTTTAAGGTTTTCGCGCTTTACTTATTCCCCTTCTGGGGAGCCCACTTTTTTCTGTAAAATATGAACTTTTCCGATTGAGCGATCTTCAACGGTACATATCATGAATTTATACTGACCTATGGTTAATTCTTCTCCTTGCTCTGGAATTCGCTCCATCTCCTTTAGAATGAGCGCACCAACAGTAGGATTGTCCTCTTCCGGCAGATCAATATTAAGCAACCTATTTATATCTCTGGTCTTCACATTGCTTTCAACTATGATCGAGCCGTCTTTTTGTAATACATAAGGATTCTCTATTAAATCGGACTCATCATAGATCTCTCCTGTGATCTCTTCGATGATATCTTCCATGGTTACAATACCCCGCAAGTCCCCATATTCATTCACAATAAAGGCCATATGAGCCCTCTCTTTTTGAAAATCCAAAAGTTGTGTGTAAATAACTTTTGTTTCAGGGACGAAAAAAGGTTGATGAAGGATATCCTTAATAGTGAAGTCAGACTTATTTTTTTCAGTAAAGAAGTTCTTTACATGAATATAGCCTAGTATATTGTTTATTTCCTGTTCATAAACCGGGTAGCGTGAAAACACATTCTTTGTGATTATGTCTTCCATTTCGTCTATGGCCATCCCCACTTCAATGGAAGCCACTTCTTTTATAGGAGTCATGACATTCTCAACGGTTAAATCAGTTAAATCGAAAACACCGGCTAACATTCGGCCCTTTTCGGATTCAAATGCCCCTTCTTCTTCCCCCACTTCTATGAGTGATTCTATTTCTTCCTCTGTTATGGGCGACCAGCGAGATTTTCCCTTTTGACCGGCCATGCTCAAGAATAGACTGGAAACCTTTGAAGTCGCCCATACTATAGGGTGGAACAGGAGAATAAAGAGACGGATAGGGTAGATGGCTACTAATGAGAACCTCAAGGCATTATAAGCAGCGAATGTTTTTGGAGTAATCTCAGAAAAGATCAAGAAGAGAAGAGTCATACATACCGTCGCAATGAGTATCCCATCTTTCCCAAACTGAGATATGGCAATGGCTGTAGCCAATGAGGTCCCAGCCACATTGACAATGTTATTGCCCACCAGAAGAGTACCTATGAGTTGATCAGGTTCTTCCAATATCTTTTTTATTCTCTTCCCTACAGTTGGTTTATCTTTTACGAGTTGTCTTACTCGGAATTTACTGAGTGAGAGAAGAGCAGTCTCCGACCCGGAGAAGAAACCGGAACAGATAAGAAAGAAAATCACCAAAAGATACATATGTAGGTCTTGTATATTTTCCATTTAATCTCCCTTTGGAATACTTATTTGCCATTCTTCTCTTAATAGACATAATGCATTGTTGGTCTAAAGTAAGTCAGGATATGGGAATGGAACACTTTTTAAACCCGGAGAATTTTTTTTGATTTGGTAGAAAGATTTTTTAAACAGTTGGGCAGGTGGATAGAGGGTTACCGTGAGTTTGAGAGATTGTTGTTTCAATATATTGTTCAATTTAAATAGAAGATTTGATTGGAAAGACGTATATTAAATGCTTGTTTTGTGCACTGATATTCTTTCTGTTATTTTCCAGAAACCCTCTTTCTAGGATACAAAGTATAGGAGAAAGTGATTTTCGCGTCAAGTAAAAAAACATATCATACAACAG
>JAXHSZ010000591.1:0-2919 GCA_034190725.1 Thermodesulfobacteriota bacterium | reverse complement strand
CAAATAAAATCATCCTCTCACCCCTAATTGAAATAAAGTATTTTATTCATCACTCATTTTGCCCTTATCCAATCTGTCACAGGGACAAAGTAACCTTTTCCACTCTCTGCTTTGTACATTCTTGCATCACTGTTTCCTTTGTGATCGGTTGGACTATAGCTTATTGGTCCCGTGAGACCTCCCATATCCATATTCTTTATGGTCTCCAGTGCATTTACAAAACTTTCATTACTGAGGTCTTTCCCTGCCCTTCTTATTCCCTCATGGGTAATCTTACCTGTAATCCATGCTTTTATATAGTATCTGTTGGGAGGATCCATTTTAGGGGAATATTTTGATGTCCATTTCTTTAACTCGGTTACCCCTTTATTATCATCATACCATGTTCCAAAGGCCCCTGCTCCGTATACATTCTTTGCTAAACGCTCTCCGGCCTCCGCCACTTCATCTCCAAAGATATGAAAGGAACCAAACGTCACTGGAAAATATCCAAGTCGCTTGGCGCTTCGTTGAAGAGCCAGGAATTGACCTGTGATACTGAGATTTATAATATGTGTTGCCTTTTTTCTTCTCAAACTGAGAACCTGAGAACTGGCATCTATTGCTCCGAGGGGCAAGATTTCTCTTTGCACCAGTTTGACATTGTACTGTTCCGCTTTTTGCTGAGCCACTTTTACTCCTGATTTTCCGTACTCCACGTCAGGACTGACAATTGCAATCCTGGGATCTTTCGGTTTCAACGTTTTCATAATGTAGTCCATTATGATTTTGATTTCGTCTTTATTGTCATTACCGGGTGTAAATATATATCGTCTCACCGGGTTGGTCATTGTCCATGACCAGCTCACGGTGTTTATAGGCATCTTATGTTTCTTGATATTCGAAAACAGCGCAGTAGTCTGACCAGTTCCGCCAACAGCGAGGATGGTCAACACCTCATCTTTAAAGACCAACTTCTTGAATGCAGCAAATGCTCTGGGGATGGTATATCCATCGTCCTCGGCAATTATTTTAACCTTTCTCCCATTTATGCCGCCCTGATCATTAATGTGCCTGAAGTAATTCTTCAGCGCCTTTCCATAGGGAATGCCCAGGGATGCGGCCGGCCCTGTTTGATCCAGTATTATGCCCACCTTAACAATATCTCCCGAAACTTTCCTCGTCTCCGCAGCACATGGTAGATAGGTTGAAACGATAAGAAAAAACACGACTGATATTAAAGATAAAAATACTTTTGTTGCCTTCATCTCTATATTCTCCTTATTTATTCGCTCGAATTGTTCAATGCTTACGACAGATTCACTCTGCCAACTGTTTCTTATGCAACAGGAAAATCTTTGACCTCGCCCCCCTCTCTTCTTATTCCTTGGGCTTTCTCCAGCCCCCAATTGCAACAAATCTCTTCTTCTCCGTATCCGTTTTGTAAAACCGATGACTGTCGATAGACTTGTGGTCATCAGGACCGAAGGTTATCACTCCACATATCCCTTCTGTATCAAAGTCCTTAATGGCCTCCAGGCCCTCTAGGAAGGTCTCCCTGTTGACGTCTCTTCCCGCATTCTTAAGACCTTCTCTGAATATCATCCCAAGAAACCACCCCTGGAAAAAGTTAGGACTGCGCCGGTTTACATTCGGGTCATATGCCAGTGAGGCCTTTCTCAACTCTTCTGCACCGGGACTGTCGTCAGCCCATGTGCCAAAGCAGTTGATACCCAATAGTGATTTGGCTGCTTTCCCAGCAATCTTCAAGACTTCATCGACACAAGCATACTGACTCACCATAATGGGGGCGGCGACTTTCAACATGTTTGCAGCCTTTACGATAGATGCGGTATCGGAAACATATCCATGAACAAAGATAAAATCAGGCTTAAACCGTTTTAAGACGAGGGCCTCAGACGTATAATCCAGAGCGCTTATGGAAAAAGCGATCTCTTTGTATTTCTTTACCGGATATTCCTTAACCAATCTTCTGACAGCTTCCCTGGTGTCTTTGCCGGATGCTGTATCCGGATAAAGGAGGACAAAAGCAGGTCTCTTCAATCTCAAATCACTGAAGATATATTCAACAATAAGTTTTGCCTGATCTTCATACCAAGGAATCAGGCTGAATATATACTTTCTCGTCGGCATGAAAAACTTCTTTTCACCTGTAGCAGCAATAAGCGGTATCTTCTCCTTTTCAACAAGAGGGATCAGGGCTGCGGTGTGACCGACCCCCGAGGCTGCCTGAAGAGCAAAAATTCTATCTTTGTAAACCAGTTTTTTAAAACACGATAGCGCAAGTGGGATAGTATATCGATCGTCCTCTAAAATGTATTTGATCTTTCTCCCGTGAACCCCACCCCCATCATTTACCATTTTAAAGAAAGCCCTGGCTCCGTCTGCAAGGGGAATCCAGCTATCCGCGCCAATCCCTGTTAAGGCGCCCATTAAACCTATCTTTACGGAATTATCTGTCACACCTGTGACTTCCTCACCATACAGTGTCCCAGCATTTACTGAAATTGAAAACAATAGAAAAAAAATGGCTAATACATAGAATTTCTCAAGAGGAATAAATGTTTTTACCATCCACATAACAAACACCTCCTTAGGGCTGGATACATAGCTTGTGAAAGGGATGGGACCCAAATAACTTCCTCAAGTTGGCACTCAGATTTAGGTTGGATTTGTTCCATCTGAAAACGTAAAAACGGAGAAATAGCAGTGCGTATTTTGAGTATTTTGTGTCTGAAGATCGGGCAAAGACAGCCTGAAGATGAAATGCCCAAATGGAGAAGTTATTTTGGCTCCATCCCTAAGCAAAAAAACTATTGGGTAACATTCTCAACAAGAGACGAGTGAGTAATGAACGGCCTTCGCCAGTCAGTTATTGGTAAAAGCTTTCCGGTCTGGGGATCAGCCCTGAAAAGCTTG
>JAXHSZ010000590.1:0-19413 GCA_034190725.1 Thermodesulfobacteriota bacterium | reverse complement strand
GCTTTTACAAAGCCTACAAAAAGGGAATCACCCAATTCAAGAAGACCGGTCAAGGAACTGCTGTCGGAGATACTCTTGAATTGTCCGCTTTGAAGAAAGACGGGACGGAGTTTTTCATTGAACTCTCCCTGTCCACGGTCAAGATAGGAAGCCGATGGAATGCAATATGCATTGTGCGTGACATCACTGAAAGAAAGCAGATGGAAGAAGACCTGGAGGCGAGCAGGAAAAGTTTCCACAGCATTGTACAAAAGAGTACCGAGGGTATCCTCGTCATGAGCACAGATGGGACGGTTCTTTTTTGTAATTCCACAGCAGAAACCCTTTTCGGACGTAAAAGAGATGAATTGATAGGTCAACCATTGGGTTTGCCTCTTTTGAACAAGGAAATAACTGAGATTCAAATCGTTCGAAAAAATGGAGAAAATGGTATTGGAGAATTATGCTTGGTCGAAACAGAATGGAAAGGGGAGTGTGCCATCCTCGCAATGATTCATGACATCACCGAACGTAAACAGGCGGAGGAGACACTGATGGAAAGCAACATGATGAAGTCGGAGTTTGTCTCGATTGCCAGTCATGAAATGAGAACCCCAATGACCTCCATTAAGAATGCTGTTGATATCATCCTTAAAAAAAAGGCCGGGGAGATCACTGTTGAACAGGACAGATTTCTCTCCATGGCAAAAAGAAATATTGACCGATTAGCTGATCTCATCAACGAGTTACTGGACATTTCCAGGATAGAATCGGGCAAAATAGATTTGAATTATAATCAGGTCGACTTAAGAGAATCCATTGAAAATGTAAAGAGCACTTTTCAGCCCCTTGCACAAGCAAAAGCAATCACACTGGAGACGATTAACGATCCGAGTCTCCCTGTGATCCAGGTGGATCCTTCAAGGATAGAACAGGTAATAATTAATATTGTTGCCAATGCAGTAAAGTTTACGCCGGATAACGGAATTATAACCATCAAGGCAAATCATATGAACAAAACAGCTGACGATACGCGTGAGGGTGTAAGCAAGCTTGTGGAAGTATCAGTTGCCGATACAGGGATCGGGATACCCAAGGAACGCATAAAATATGTATTTGACAAATTCTTTCAGGTGGAGAACTCATTGTCGAGACACCAGAATAAAGGCACAGGCCTTGGCCTGGCCATTGCCAAAGGAATAGTGGAGGCCCACAGCGGGAGAATATGGGTGGAAAGTGAGATGGGCAAAGGATCTACATTTACCTTTACTCTGCCGGTAGATCGGCCTGAGGAAGGCTGTAACAGTTGACAGTTCATGATGAGTGTACATCTGGAAATGAGAGTTTTTTCAAATCAACGAAAATGAAGATTTCAACTGCAGAAATACATTATCTTTTTAAAACGTTTTATGATCTGGATGTCGGATCAAGTTCGACATGATGAGAGAACCTTGGACTCTTAAGAATTCATTAAACAGTGAAGAAGTGATCAAAATGGAGACACATACCGTACTCTTTGTAGATGATGAGCCAAATATCCTGAACTCCCTGAGAAGGCTTTTACGTAAAGAGCCATATGAATCGATTTTTGCCCAAAGCGCCCAGGAGGCACTCAATATCTTGGACACAAGAGATGTTCAGGTAATTGTAACTGATCTCAATATGCCCGAAATGGATGGCCTCACTCTCCTCACAAGAGTTCAACAGAAGTATCCGGACGTGATTCGTCTGGTGCTCTCAGGACTTGGTGATCAGGAATCCATCCTTGAAGCAGTCAATAGGGGTGACATCTATCGCTACATCATCAAGCCGTGTACAGACATGGACCTGAAGGTAATAATCAAACAATCAATAGAGAAGTATAAAGAACAGATGAGATTAAGGCTTCTTGCCAACCTGATAGAGAATGCCAGCTATGTTATGATTTTTATCATTAAACCGGACGGCCGGATCGTTGAATGCAATGCATTGGCAAGAACAACATTCCGCTATGAAGGAGATGAGATGCGTTTGCAGAATATGAGGGCTTTGTTCCGATGTGAAGCATATGGTGGGTGGGATACTCTCTCTACTCTGGTGAAACGAGATTCCCATTGGAGGGGTGAGCTTTCAGCAATCGACAAGAACGGAGTGGAGTTCCCCGTGGATATGGTCGTCAATCGGTCTGAAAAGCAGAGAACAGATATTGAAGAAAATCTCATTTGCTTTGTACGAGATGTCACCAAAGAAAAAGAGATAGAATATATGAAATCGGAATTCATCTCATTGGCCTCCCATGAAATGAGGACCCCTCTCACCTCTATTAAAAATTCTATTGATATCATTTTAAACAAAAAGGTAGGGGAGATAAATAATGCGCAGGAGAAATTTCTTTCAATGGCGGACAGGAATATTGAAAGACTGACAATTATGACAAATATGCTTCTGGACCTGTCCCAATTGGAGGAGGGCTCCATTGATCTGAACCGGTTTGAAATGAATCTGAAAGACTGCATTGATAATGTCTGTAAAAAGTTTCAATCACGGGTTTCTGAAAAATCCATAACATTGGAAGCGAACATCGATGCAAATATATGTCTGGTCCGTGCGGATGAAGCCAGGATTGGCGAAGTGCTGACACACTTGGTTGACAATTCAATAAAATTCACAAACCCCAATGGCAACGTAACAATCAGTGCATGTCAAAGAAAAGAAGAATCGCGCAAGACGTACAAAAACATAAAAGATGATATTGAGGTATCTGTCTCAGATACGGGGATCGGGATACCCCGGAAACATATAGAGTATATCTTTGATAAATTCTATCAAGTAGAATCATCACTCTCCAGACAAGACAGAAGTTGTTGGGGTCTGGGGCTTGCAAAATGCAAAGTCATAGTCCATGCCCATGGTGGAAAAATCTGGTGTGAAAGTACAGAAGGAAAAGGGAGCACCTTTCGATTTACTCTTCCTCAAAGTGAAGAAGAAACTTAATCCTAAGTTGAGCGATTCTTTCCGTCACGAGAGGTTGTAGGTTGCTGAATATGGAGTAAAAAACGATTCGAAGCGAACGAAAGTGAAGCCAACCCTTCAGTGAGTTCGATTTGAAACGTTTTTTGCTTCAGATTCAGTAAGATACAGCCTCGTAGTAGGAAAGAATCGCTCAAATTAGGTTAATATTCTACAAGGAGGGAACAGCAATGGATAAACGGGTTCTTATTGTTGATGACGAACCTGACATCGTTGAATCCATCAAATTCAATCTTGAGTTTGAAAACATCGAGTGCATAGAAGCATATGATGGTGAAGAAGCCCTCTCAAAGGCTAAAAATGAAGGCCCTGATCTCATTATCCTGGACATCATGCTTCCAAAGATGAATGGCTATAAGGTAGCGAGGCTTCTCAAATTCGACGCATCGTACAGACATATCCCAATCATCATGCTCACGGCGAGAGCACAAAAAACCGACATTGAACTCGGAGAAGAGACAGGAGCGGATGAATATATCACAAAACCTTTTGATATGGATACACTTATCGACCTTGTCAAAACATATTTAGTGACTGACTAAAACTGAGAAAAACCATAGCAGGGTAGCAAATGACTCTGGGACTTAGCTTCAGGATTATGCATGAAAGAAAATTGTCGTGACCTTCAAGTTTCCTAACCGTTCACAGGTCTTCTCATTGATGCTCTCATGTGGTGAGGATGTACCATCAAGAACACTCAAATTTTGGTGTCAGTTGTCGTATTTCAGTGTTCAGGTTTCATTATTCAGGTGTCGAGAGAGGAAGCTTTTATGAGTCATTGTGTTCTTTCTTGAATCTGAAACCTGAAACTCGAAATCAGTCACTTGAAACCCATGAACTGATACGTAATTATCTATAGATTGGATACACTCTCCATGAAAAATGCAGCCTTAAAGAAGAAAGAAATTGTTTCGATCAAGGTCGTGGAACGCCTTAAAGAGTCCCTGGTCGACGAAGGACTCATTACGAAGGACATGCTCCGAACCGCTGAGGAAGCGGCACATCGAGAAGGTGAAATTCTCGGCAGGACATTGGTGAGGTTGGGTTTCATTACTGAGGAGAAAATTCTGACCTTCATCGGGGAGAAGATGCAAATTCCCTATGTAAACCTCGGCAATTTTATTGTAGATCCAAAAGTTTTAGAACGTATTCCTCTGAAAAAAGCGCATCGGTACAATGTTATCCCTCTTTTTGAAATCGAAGGGATTCTCACTGTGGCCATGTCCGATCCCATGGACATCATTTCTCTCGATGAGATCACTTCATTGGCAGGCTGTATGGTAGAGCCCGTCATAAGCAGTGAAGAGAATATTAAAACCGCCATTGAAAAGTGGTACGGGCAAAGTGATGCAAAAAAAGACATCATGGAACAACTTTTGGAGGCATTTCATGAGATAGAGGAGAAGGAGGAATCCCCCCATAAGTATACTGAGCAACTGGATGAAGCACGGCTCAGAAAAGAAGCCGAAGAACCCCCTATTATCAGGCTTGTCAATACGATCATTGTTGAGGCGGTTCTGGAAAAGGCCAGCGATATTCATTTTGAACCAAAAAAGGATTCCATGCAGGTCCGTTTTCGTATTGATGGTTTTCTTTACCCCAGGCAGGCACTCCCTGCGAAACTCATTCCTCCCATCATATCCAGAATAAAGATCATGTCCGGTCTTGACATTTCCAAGAGGAATATTCCTCAAGATGGCCGAATAGCAGTCAATATGAGAGACAAAAACGTATATATTCGAGTGTCTACTCTCCCCTCCATGTATGGAGAAAATATTGTACTCCGAATTCTGGATCGAGATAGAAAAATCACCGCCCTCTCGGACCTGGGATTCAGTGAAGAGGATTTGCATATTTTTAGTAGGATGATCGAAGCGACAAGGGGTATCATCCTTGCTACCGGTCCGACGGGAAGTGGAAAGACAACAACAATCCTTTCAGCCCTGACTGCCCTGAACCGAGAGGAGAAGAATGTAATGACGGTGGAAGACCCTATTGAATATGAGATACAGGGTGTTGTTCAAAGCCAGGTCAACTTCAAGCAGGGCTTTACCTTTGCTTCGGCCCTCAGATCCATTTTACGCCAGGACCCTGATATTATTTATGTTGGAGAGATACGGGATAAAGAAACTGTAGAAATGGCAGTTCGCGCTGCTCTGACAGGACATTTGGTCTTGAGTACTCTTCATACAAATGATGCTGTGGGCGCTATCACAAGACTCCGTGATCTCGGGGTTGAAAGAGGTTTGATAGGCTACGTGCTCAACTGTTCATTTGCCCAGCGTCTTGTGAGATGTAACTGCTCCAGGTGTATGATTGAATATACACCTGATAGCTGTATATTGCAAAGTCTTGGGATTTTCTCTGATGGTCCTTTTTATAGAGGCAAAGGCTGTGAATTTTGCAAAAATATCGGATACAAGGGAAGGACGGGACTCTTTGAGATACTGGTCATTCATGAAAATATCAGAACATTGATCGCAAAAAATGCTTCAGAAAAAGAGATAAGTGAAGCTTCGAGGGCTTTTGGCATGAATACCCTCATTGAAGCAGGGAGGGAAAAGGTTATAAAAGGGATTACCACCGTTGAGGAGTTAAAGAGAGTTACAATGGATGTGACAGCGCCGTCTGTCTGAGTTGCTTATTCAACCTGAGTACACGAATTCTTAAATACGATTACTATTAAGTTTAAAGTGACTAAAATGAGCTAAAGTGCCTAAAGTTAAATAAATCGTATTATTTTTAGCCCTATGAAACAGAAACCACTGTCAAAGCTTCAAAGGCAATCAAAATTTCAAAACTAAACTGATACAACTCTTCTATTTTAATTTCATTCTTGAAATCCACTCTGATTCTTTTCCTGTTTGTTATATGGTAGTCTGCTCTAATCGAAGTTGCGTAATACATGACTCATGCTCTGAAAACGTATTCCTTAACTTGAGTTCACTTTAGTCACTTCAAATTTTAGTCACTTTAGGGTTCCCCGACTCCGACAGGCCAACGATGAGAACTCAGACCTAAAATACAACACCGAATTTATTTGATAGTGCACTGAGTTGAGTGATTTCTAACTTTTCTGCTTTTCCTCCAGTCTGGTCAATTTCATCTGATTCTGCCACATTTTTTTGCCTGATAGAGCATCGTATCAGCGGCTTCAACCAAATCGGAAGGAGAGGAATCTCTCGCAAGAAGTAGAGTGGCCACACCCAGGCTCAATGTGACATGATCGGAAATGAAAGACTGGACGTGGGGAATCCTCAGCGGCTCGATATTATGCGCAGCTTCTCGGAAATGGCCGCGGCTTCTTCTGCATCTGTTTTTGGCAGTATGGCAGCGAACTCTTCTCCACCATATCTCGCTGCATAATCTTCTGCCCTTCTCAGTGATCCGTTTACCATTTGCGCTACTTCTCTCAAACAATCATCACCTGCTGCATGTCCGTACGTATCGTTGAATCTCTTGAAGAAATCAATGTCCATCATGATCAAAGATCAAATAATCGAAATTTCACAAGGATTGCTTCCTCTCTTTTTCTAAAATCTCTTTAAACCGAAGGCGATTGGCGATATTCGTCAATCCGTCAAGAGCAATTGTTTCCTCCAGAATCTGAGTATTGCGTCTCAGATCGAGATGTGTCTTTGCTCGAGCTTTCACAATGGGCATTTGAAACGGTTTCGTAATATAGACGGCAGCTCCCAGTTGATGCGGATAATGATCTCAATGCCAGTTTAACTGTCCCTTCAGTCTCAGATGGAACATATTACATCGGAGCTATTGTTACAGTTGATGGGTCGGAAGATTCTATAGGGATCAATAATAGATTCATTATAGGTCGTCCTGATCGTACGGAAATTACAGTTACCAGCGCTTCTACTGACCCCATCACCCACACCCTCACGCCACCATCAAGCACTACAGTACCTAAAGGCGGTCTTCTCGGTCCTTTTTACACCTCGACCACAAATAACACAAGCTCGGATTACTCTTATTATCTAGAATCATATATAGGGACTCCAGACGGAGCTTGGCGTCTTATTTTCCAAAGATTTGTCACCCTTGGCGCAGGTGCAACGGGTTATGCAAATAATGGCAATGGGATATATATCGTAGTTCCATCTTATGCTCCCACTGGAACACATTCTCATTGTGTAAATCTATATGACACGAGTTACACTAGGATTGATCAGGATTGTTTTTCGTTTGAGGTTACATCGAGTGAATCAAGATTTCAGCTTTTACAGTCCAAAAAAAAGCTGAGAACTCTTTTGAACATGTCAAATGCACATGTTGAAGAGAAAGATGGCTGGAAAATAATTGTTGTGCCTGGGAAAAAATGATCATCAGAAATAAGGAGAAACAGTAAATGGCCTATTGAGAGATCTTTTATGAGGAGACACTTCTCGTAACCGTAAGTTTGGATCTGTCATGAAAAACGTGCTGTTTTCCGACACAACATAAATATTCATTTTGGAGAGTTCCGGTTGACGTGACTTGCTGAGCATGTCTTGCTCAGCAGTTACGTTGGTATCTTTCTACATAACACATGTTCCAATCAGATAAAGGATCTTTTATTCTCATTTCTGAATGGACACGAGATAGGTATTGAGTCACAGATCACATGGATTGGCTTCTTTCGGTTTATAAGAGTGCTTTATGTGATACAGTTTTGTAAAGGCAGTTTAATACAGTTCTTCGATTCCGAAAGAAAGAGCAGACTTCTCAGACAATTTCTTTAATAAGGCCTTTTGGTTGTCTAATTCTATACTTCGCAAACATCCTGAGGAATGAAGCGTCTGTAATAATCTAAGTGAATTGGAGATGTCTCATCTTATAACAAATCGTCCCCGATAGGTTACGATTGTTTCCATTTCAGACATTAAAACGCATCAGGAAGCGGCGTGCAAGGGACAATGTAAAAAGAACTTCTTGGCAGTGTTGTCGTATTTACAAAACAATTTCCCCGTGACGATCACTCTTTTTTTGACAAAAAGAACAAACTGCAGTTATAATGGATAAAACAATTCAATAGGTTTCACATCTTTTGGGTATGGTCAGAGATCTGTGGATAAAGAATCATTAAAGTGATAGTAAAGATTCCTTCTGGAAATCCCACTTAATTGGCAACTGTATTGGATACTCAATTCGAGGAGTCGTTACAGCACTCAATAACATTTCAACCGAAAATCCCATACTGATCAAATCGCTTTCGGTAACATGCAGCATGCTATCAGAGAATGCGTGCAAGTGATACCTCTTCCCTGTGTACTTCTCCATCCTCTTCTACTCTTATAACACCCATTTGTAACCTTCACACACTTCATACGGAGACAGCTTTGTTTTCAATGACTCTTTCATTTTCCTTGATTGAAGATAAAAACATTCGACGTCATACAGTGGTAAGGGTTGACATCTCCTAGATCTCACTAAAAATACCCATCCGGAGCACAAGTGAATTTTCAGGTGGCGTAAAAAATCACCCATTGAAAATGTCAGTCATTAGAATTGGAGGTGTATTATGAAAGAATACAAAGTGGAAGGTAAAGAGATCTTTTCTCACCTGACTCCTAAACAGGTCGCTGAGATCAGTGACATTGCCACAATAAAAAACTGTGAAGAAGGGGAAATCATATTCGATAGAGGACAGACTGCTAAGAATATTTATATTTTACTGGAAGGTGAAGTTGCGCTCAGACTTCCAAGTGGAAAAGACATGAGTTATGAAGAATTTTCTTTGGAGATTGACAGGATCAAAGATCATGGCGTCTTTGGGCCTGGTTTAATGTTTGGGGTAAGAAAATACATTACAAGAGCGAAAACCACAAAATCATCGAAAATCATGATGATTGACGCTGAAAAATTTATAGACATTATCCGAGAGAATAAAAGTGAATTTTCAATCATGTCTTACTTGGCAAACACATATTTTCATCGTTACATAAACACGATGAAGGAGTTTCAACAGTATCTTGAACGGAGGAAATTCCTTGAGACTTAGGTGTCTCTCCCTATGTAAGGGGACGAATTGTGAACATGTGTCACCTGATTGCTCTTTATATGCCTGAAAAAATCCATTGCACCCCTTCTTTCTGCAAATATGGTGTACACAAGAATAGCAAACTGAGTGCCACATACTATTGATTCTAAGAGAAAGAACTGATGAGGTGTCTTGGTGAAGACAAGTAGAGGCGTTGCAAAGGCCGTTAAGTAGAGAAGAACATACCGTGATATGATTCTCCTTTTACCTGTTCTCGTTCTTATAATATCTGAGATCTTCAAGAGGAAAAAGACTAGAATCACATCAGCTATGCTCCACAAAATCCCTTGGATCTTCGTGGAGATCATATAGACGTCAATCGTGAAGACCGTTCTTAACCACAGAAATATATCCTCGACATATGTCATTGAACCTCTTCTCCCATATCTTTTAAAAGCTGGTAAGTCCTTATCCCGATAATAGCCACAACCCATTCGAAGATGATCCAGAATAGACCACATATCCTTATGTAGAACGTAGAAATCATTCGTATGGTATCAAAGCTGAAAACGTACTCCATGCTCAATGAAATGAAAACATACTGATAAAAAGCATAAAGCGATACAAAGGAAAAGACAAGAACCGGGATCCCCCAGGCAATATTCGACTTCAAAAGGGTCGTCTCTTCCTTTTCTGATTCATTTTCTTTTGTATTGGTTCTCAATATTTTGTATATCCTGAATACGTATATCATGATGACACCCTCAAGGATGACCCAGATTGTGCAAAAGAAATTCCATAAAGCCTTCTTATACATGACAATATTAATGTCTCGTTCCATATCCAATAACAATCCCATACAATCCTCTCCCCTGAACCTCAGGTATACGAGTACAAGAAACATGCACAGTGCGAAAAGAAAGAAAATCAACTGGCTTCTCTTTTCTCCTCTGAGAAAAAGAAAACCCTGTCGGAGGACAATCATGATCAATCCTTCGGCAAGAGTCCAAAAAAGAGGTATGGATTTATACAATAACTCCATTTGTATACTCAAAGAGTCTGATAAGCCTCATGATCTGAATAAATATATCTGAACTATTTCAGATCACAACTGGATTGTATAGGAATATCTTTTAAACACTTACAAACCCAAATTGCCGGGATTTTACTTTATAAGAGAGCTTACCTTGTGTGTCAAGCAGAATTGTTCCACATGTTTCTATTCCTTTCTTCAGGAAACCTCTTTATCATACAATACTTGTCCTTACAATAATACTTGATACTAAATAGACAAAGAGGCAACAAGGGGTTTCATAGGAATCCATTCCTCTGATTCCTGGTTTGATATCGAGCCTGGCATAAAAAAATTAGAGAAGATAACGCTGATATACAAGCCTGATACAAAAATGCGTCCAAGGGGGTGTGTCCTGGCATGGATGGAAGCCATAGTGTATGATGAAGCAATGAAGAGAGCTGGAAAGAACTTGAATGTTGAGAGTTTTGTAGACAGTTTGGAAAGGGTACACGGCTTTGATACAGGAGGATTGTGCGGTACTCCCTCCTTTACTCACTTAAAACATGTTGGTGCAGGTTACATGAGGTTCTTCAAAGCAGATGGAGACAATAAGATCTGAGTGCCCATAAGCGATTGGATGATACCCATGGATACAAAGTGAAACTGCATACAATGAACGAAATATTGAGATGAGTAAAATAAGGGAGATAAGTCAGCGTACTATAAAGACAAAAGGCTAAGAAAATTCACGATGGGCAACAAGTCCTCTATACGTTCCTCTGGAAAGACTGGAGTTCGGAGATGATATCTTTATAATTCTGGTATCGATCATCTGGGTTCTTTTCCAACATTTTCTCAATGATGTTGCATAATAGAGAAGATACTTTAGGATTTCTTTCTTTGAGAGGAGGGATACATTCATGTAAATGCTTATACAGTACTTCCTCCACGCTGTTGCTTTTATACGGTGGGAAACCAGAGAATACATGATAGAATGTAGCGCCGAGGGAATAGATATCGCTTCGATGATCCATTCTCTGGCCCAGTATGGATTCAGGTGAGATATAAAGAGGAGAACCCACGGTGGCTTCATCTTCTTTCCCTTCTGGGGCTGCCATGTCAATTCGTTTTGCAACCCCGAAATCAACAAGCTTCACCTGACCTTCTTCATTCACAATGATGTTCTCCGGCTTGATGTCTCTGTGAATGATGTGTTCCTTTGAGACATAATCCAGTGTCTGGCAAACGGTAATGAAATAATTAATGGTATCTAAAAAATTCAAGTTGCCATGTTTTTTAATCAAAGAACTCAAGGTATCACCAGTGATGAACTCCATAGCACAATAAAGTATATGGTTTGTATTACCGATGGAATACATATGAGAGATGTTAGGATGATTGAGCTTTGAAACGAACCGAGCCTCCTTGATGAACATATCAACAAATGCATCCTGGGAGGAGAGTTCATGAGAGATGACTTTAATGGCCACATCTCGTTCCAATGTTGTGTCCCAACCTTTAAAAACACCGCCCATGGCCCCGGCACCAAGAAAGGAAACCACTTTATACTGGTCCAACTGTTTACCGATTAAACTCTGATAAAACCGGATTCTTAATGCCTCGTTTTTCTTATTTGCTTTGTCGATCATCATATTACGTTTCTGGGGTTTTTCCAAATGAACAGGGGGATGGGTTTCGATGAAGGTCTTTTCATTCAGCACACTTTGAGATCCGGAGTTCGTAATGGAATCGATATGCTCACATATTTTTTGCCATCGTGACTCTCCTTGAAAGTCCAAACCAATCCCAACAGGTTGATCAAAGTCATCAAAGATTACGCGTGCTATATGGCCGGTTACGGTGATTGCACCTTGGGAAAGAGAGCATTTAAGCTTTAAATTTTCACCTATCTTGCCAAGTACAGGGGTTTCCACGAAGGCTCGGTTTGTATTGTAATCAACAATATATCCGGGCATCCAAACCTGGCCGTCTGGGGAAAGCTCAACACATAAGGTTTCTTTTTTTTCAAGAGGATTTGCTATAACAATTGTGATTTCCTGAGATTTTCCTCCGTTTGTGACGTGATATGATCTGCTGGTCGGCGTTTCATCAGGTGTAATAAATGACATGGAATTTGCAATTGACTGAAGGTATTCATAGATGATTTGCCATTGTGATTCTCCCTGGAAGTCTAAATCAATGCGTATCGGCTTCTCACAGTCATCGCAGATTATATGGCCTACATGGCCTTTAATGGTGATCATACCGCGGGGGAGAGAGCATCTTAAGATCAAACTTTCACCGATCTTACCCAGAACAGGAGTTTCTACAAAGGCATGACTTGCATTGTAATCAACAATATGGGCTGGCATCCAAAGTTGGCCGTCTTGGGAAAGCTCAACAGGCAAACGGTAATGAAGGAGACTTTGCTTGATTGCTTGCTGCTCTTTTTGAGAAGGAAGAGGTGTCTCAAAAGGCAAGGAAGTGACGCTTTCCTTATTCTTTACAAGATTTATTTCTTCCTGTGAATGCATTGTATTCTGTAATACATTTTGAATGCGGTCCAGGAATGTTTTTGATTCCAAAGGATATACAATATAATCAGCGGCTCCCTCTTCCAATACTTTAAGGGGCTCTCCTTGGTCATTCAATGGGACAAAAAAAACAAAGGGGATGGAATTCCGAATCGGATCACTCTTAAGATATTTCAAAAACTGGTGTCCTGTGATATCTTGCATGACATTATCGCAAATAATCAACTCCACCTTATCTGAAGAAAGTATAGAGAGAGCTTCTTTCAAGGACATGGCCGTTTTTACAATATACCCCTCTTGTATAAGAATCTTGGCAGTGGCTTCCAAAAATTCTTCACTTCTGTTGATAAGAAGGACTTTATGATTATCGGTCATAAATGATCATCTCTTCTATAGACTTCCGTATATCAAATTTCACAGGATTGCCAATAAAAAGCATACGTACCCAATGTATTCCTACGGTTTACATCTTCGTCTTCCTTGACACTGCAGAAGAAATTCATTTCTGGATTGACATTACATCTGAAACAAAAAGTTTGAAAATCACTTTTAGCAAAGATCTTCCCAAACCCAGCATATTCTATTCACCCTTTGTGATTCGCAGGAACAATTGAGACTTGAATAACAAACGAATTATCTTTCACATTAAAGACAAGCACAGCAACACTGGCATTGTCAGGATGACCAATGGTGTGACCAGAGCCCACTACAACGGAGGGTATCGATAAGTGGAAATAATATGGAGTACCAACCAGGGCTTTTTTAGCAGACCCACTGATCATGTTGACAAGTTCTCCCACACCGTCATGGATCATTTCTAGGTCAGGATCTTTCACTCCTCCTCCCATCATCCTGAGTATGATTTCTCGGGCAAGGTTCCAGTAGAATGTGATTACGGCAGTGCCGCCCGATGACCCTGAAAGACCTATTACACCCGAGACATCCCCGAAGATCCGTAACTCATTGTTGAAGTATATCTCTTTAAGTTCCGGTTCCATTCCTGCCATAGTTTTCATTACATTATGTGTGGCTTCAATAAATGGTTTGATATACTCTGTTTCCTCTTCCAGGGGTTGACGACTCGGGATAAGATGACTCTGTAGTATCTGTCGGCACAAAACAGGCGATTCAGTTAAAGAGAGCACTTCAGTAGCTCCTGCAAGAACATATTCCTTCTCATGGCAGCTATAATCACACTTATCCACAATTATAATGGCAATATTTCTGAAATTGCATGCTTTCCTAAGTTTTTTAACCCTTTCTAAATTATTTTTTCTGTTTCCACCCGCTTCCAGTATGATCATACTATAGGAGTTGAGGGATTTATTTTCATCGAAGTGTTCATTGAAGATGGTCTCTCCATTATCCAGCAGCATTGATATCTCTTCGGTGACTTTTTGACTGCAGTCGTTGAGAAGTATTTTACTCATTTGAAAAACTCCCATATGGGGCTATCACCCCAAAATAATCATTTCCTTCCGGTAAACACAATAATCAACAGAGTGGTGAGTAAGGTCAGCAAAGATTATTCCACAAAGATATGTCTTGTGGTTATATCTTTCAACAACCTGTTTCTTCTATAGCAAAAGACAGTTGTCTAGGAGAGTATCTCCTTTATCTTTGCTGCCAAATCTTCTTTTGTAAATGGCTTTGTTATATAGCCCTTAGCTCCGGCTTGAATGGCCAGAGAAATGCTCTCTTCCTCGCACTCTGTCGAGACCATTAAGACAGGGATAGTCTTAAGACGGTTATTGTTCCTCATGGCCGTCAGAGTCTCTATACCGTTCATAATGGGCATATTCCAATCCATAAGTATTAAATCTGTGTCAATTTCACCTTTTTCCAAGAGATCCAAGACTTCCTGACCATTAGCTGCAGGAAGAGACTCACAACCCATCGATTCAATAACACCGGTGAGGATCTTTCGCATGACAAGTGAGTCATCAGCCACAATTATTTTCATGATTTTTTTACCTCCTGAGTTCTTGGCAACATATAACACGAATATCCGTTTGGAGAGGCTGTGATCCATAATCTCTGCACAGATTCAAATACATTGTGTTTGAGTAAAGTTTAGCAGGAAACAGTGGTGTATACCAAGAGATATTTACTTTTACATGAATCTGTCGCAGGATACTTTTGTTTGAAAGACTTCCCTCCACACGTAGCCGACCTTTTTAATCAATTCAGTTCATTGTAACTGAATTGAATGATCCTTCCGTCATAAAAGCATGTAGCTTGCTGAATATGGAGAAAAAACACTCTAAAGTGGATAAAGGTCAAGCCAACCTTTCAGTGAATTCAGTTCAAAGTTTTTCACATCAGATTCAGTAAGATACGGCTTTGCAATAGGTAACAATCGCTCAATACAGTTTGTGTAAATATCTTAAGAACTCAGGGTATCGCCTTCAAAACAACTGATTGCCCATCCATAGATGGTTATTCTTCCCAATCTATGCATTAAACTCAGATGAAAAGCACCTTGCAATGTTGTTCCTCCTTATCAATGTATTCCTGCAGTGCAAATCTTCATATTCTTTACCCTGCGAAAAGAATCTCATTTCTGGATTGAAACAACATAAGATTTTTTACTCCGCTTCACTCAGAACAACTTGCAAAAAAATCAATATTGTCTCTTTTGGAGGTCTTTCACGCAATATGTGAAAACTATTACTGCAATATCCAATAAACTCTCGCATATTTTGTGCCAAATAGCAGGCCCACATTGAAATATAAATCTTCTGATGTGCAACTGTCTGAGCATCTTACTCCATGAAGCGTCTTCAGTTTCCCGGAATGAATGGAAATTCAACTGTTTTACAGAATTGGACACCCATTTGACCGTCAAAAAAGTATGGGCATCAGAATGAAATCAAGGGATTATAAAGACAAACAAAGTGGTAAAAAAAATATTAGTCCATCATGATGGTACAAAGATTACAGAAAAGGGTCATTTGTGGACAGAAATTGGCAAAAAATACAGTGAAATTTGAGTCATTATATTGACGGGCGTCAAGATTCCGATAGAAATTGGATACCGGTTCGATTTTTATAGAAGGTAGACTCAGTCTCTCACATTGGACAAAATGTTCTATTTCAAGGGCTGTTCCCAATATCCTCATTTCACTCTGTCAATTATGTGTCTTCCTGTAACAAAGAATACAAAGAGAGTTGGATTGTGCAGCACTGAATACCCATTTTTAAACCATGCCATCATTTCCAAAATATGAATGGATATCCCTCTTTTTAGTCTGTGAAATCAGGCAAGATCAATATCATAATACTACTTGCAGCAGAAAAACTTTTATGATACTTAGATAGTGTCTGAACGAAAACTAGTGCCCATCCATAAATGGTCTTTTTGCTCAATATCTGCGTTATGCTCGAAAAATAATCCTCGGAATATCAAACATATGTCTGTGGTTATTTTTCTCGCATGCCTTGATCTTGAACAAAAAACCTCATTTCTGGATGGGCACAAACTAGGATTTTTCGTCAAGGTTAAGGAAGATCAAAATTTTAACCGCAGGAATATATTGAATATTTTGAGGATTAAAATTTTTATCTGACGCAGAGATTGACGCAAAAGGCAGTTTTTGTATGGACACTCGATATAAAGTATATCATTATTCATTCACGGCAATGCTACGCACACCGAGGTTAACCGGAAACAATAGGGAAATCATCCTATGGAAAAAACAACTAGTGCTTCAATGGAGTTTTCATTAGTTTGGAACAGTAAACAAGCGAATCATAGGGACAGATACTTTATCAAGAAAGTGAATTTCAGAAGCGATATCTTTCCGGGGGATATGGAGCAAAAGATTATGGCCCTTCATGAAGGAGAGACTTGCAGTGAAGATTTCGATTCGGGGGTACTTGTCCCTCCCTACGAAGACAGAAAGATACTTAAATTCAAGGAAACAAAATTTGAGAAAACCCAAGGAACACAGACGATCATTCCTCGTATCGGCCGCTTTTACCCACAAGGGTTTGCTTGGACTGCCTTGAACTGTTTCCAAGGAAATCGCATTCCCTTCCGGGTAGCTGATATGAGCAATGGCATCATGGTTGCTGATACCAATCATCCACTCGCCAATTATCCATTGACTCTGGACGCAAAATGTCTTGAAAAACTGGTCTCAATGAAGGGCCATGGCAGGGAATGCAAAGACATCACAGAAATGGTAACAGAAAACGGGCCTGGAATGCAGATACCCTATCCGGGAATTGCCACGGATTTTTACTCAGTCTATCCATTTCAGAGAAAGGATGAGAGCGACGACATCCTTTTTTATAAGTCCCCAAGATTGATTAACCACCTTGACAATACAGCAATCGGTCAGGTCAAATCAATTCACTCAAGGCTTCTCTCTTCCGGTTCCAAGATACTTGACTTGATGAGCAGCTGGGTATCCCATCTTCCGGATACTCTGGAAGATTATGTGGCCGTAGGACTTGGTATGAATGAAGAGGAGCTGAAGGCAAACCAACAGTTATCCAGTCATGTTGTCCATGATTTGAACAAAAATCCTGTACTCCCGTTTCAAGACAATGAATTTGACGCAGTGATCTGCACAGTATCAATCGAGTACCTGACACAACCCATTGAAGTTATAGCTGAAGTTGACCGCGTTACAAAAAAAGGCGGAGTGTTTGTTACAACAATCTCAGACCGGTGGTTTCCAGGAAAAGAAATCTTGCATTGGGATGATATGCATCATTTTGAACGACTCGGATTCGTTCTTGATTTGTATATAAAAGCCGGCGCATTTCATCACCTCCATACTGAATCCATACGTGGTTTGCCAAGACCGTTGGATGACCCACACATCGAAGAAACAACCATTTCAGATCCAATATTTGTAGTCTGGGGGAATGTAAAGGGCTAATGCTTCTAAGGTCTTTGAAAAAATGTAGGTTCATGCCTTGAGCGGGATAATTTCTCCCCAATTCACCTCACTTGCCAATAATTAAGGATTGTGTCCCATATTTTGCCCTCCCAATGTTTATCAATTGGAGAGGGCTACCCCTTTTTTTGCAATGCAGGATAACCTCTTTTCTCGTCTATAGCAAAATGAAGAATTACACCTCGTGTTGAACCCACCAAAAATGACATACGATCAGGGAAAAAAGCCACTGATCGGCCATTATCTTTGCTGGTGGAAAGATCAATATTGTCAACGATTTTCCCATCATCAGTAGTCATGATTCTGATTCTATTATCGTTACCGGTTGAAATAATCAGTCTGCCAGTAGAAGAAAATACAACATCATTAACACCATCCTTATGAGCATTTATGTTCCAAATCTCTCTTCCACTTGTTGTCTCCCAAAGCCTAATTGTGCCATCTGAGCTACCAGCTAAAACCAATCTTCCACCTGGCGATAAATTTCCGCAAATCCAAGAGACATTCATAGAAAAATAGAGGTAAATATTCCTCGTTGCCTTTTAAACTGTCTGATCAGTTCACCGCTGTTAGCATCTCATATTGATGGTGGGTCATAAGTGCTGATTGACAAAACATATTTTCCATCATCTGAAAAAGAAACTTTGCGAATATTCCATACAATATCAAAAAATTGAATTTCCTGGCCTGTATTAACATCTAATAATTTCAAAGTATACTCCTCATTAATACCTACAATAATTCTATTTCCATCTGGTGAGAAATCAACAGCCCAAGCAAGATCGTATTCTTTCGCTTTTACTTTTTTTAACAATCGAATTTCCCTGCCTTTAAAACATCCCAAAGTCTTATTGTCCCATCAGTACTCGCAGAAACGGCTTTTGAACTGCATGGAGATAATGCAACTGAATTGACTGCCCTAGAATGCCCATGAAAAGTATAAATCTCCTTCCCTATATCAACATTCCACAGTTTCATTACTCCACTTTCCAAGTGTCCTTCGCCCGGAGTTACATGACCAGATATTGCTTTTTTCCCATCTGGACTAATATCTATAGATGTTACCAAATACCATGGCATGCCTCGTTTGAAATCAACAGGATCAGAGGGGTAATTCCCCCATACAGCCTTGAGTGATGTCATTTTAGTTTGTAAGAATCCTCTGCATTAGGGTGGAAAACCTTGGAAAGATGTCTGACCAGCATGTAAACAGATGAAGCCCAAAAAACATACACAAAGAACAATCAATTTTACCTTTAGGAAAAATAAGGATGATAGTCTTATTTTACAATATAATGTGATTATACTGTCTTCCTTTTCTCAAGAATCATGATGGTTCGGCCTTGATCCCGATGGGTGACTGGTGCGCATCAACACTGTATGAGTAAATAACCGAGTAAGATAGAAGTAACGGGTGCGGATACTGAGGAGAAAACAGAAGCTGTACTGGGCTGAGGCGGAGAAGCCAAGAGAAAAAGGGAGTGTGATTTTGGACTGTTTTTTCGAATGGAGAGGTGTTTTTTTGCTTGACTTACTCTTTAATAGGTGACCCGCTTCTTCACTCTTCCGGTCTCTTGCATATTTCTGCACGGATGGGGTTGAGATCAATATACGCCAGACAGTTGATCAAGATCTCTCCGTTATCCACGATAACGCTCTTGAACCTGTCGGACCAGAAGAATCCTTTTCTGTGGTTGAGTTTGTTGTAAAACCTGGAGAATCCCTGTTTGATTTCCTTGACATACTCAGACAGGTTTGACCACTTTTCTCTGAAGGAGGGGAGTTGTCCGTCAGTCAATTCTTTTTTATTATCGACGTAGTACAACTGAAACCGTCTTCGTATTTCGTCATCTGAATACTTTTCCCCTGTGTGCATTCTCACCACAAGATGAAAATGGTTTCCCATGAGACAGAATCCCAGTACTTCAGTAAAGTATACTGAACTCAGTTTCTTTATGAGTTTGAGCAAGTATTCCTTCTCAACATCTCCGA
>JAXHSZ010000059.1:0-7586 GCA_034190725.1 Thermodesulfobacteriota bacterium | reverse complement strand
ATCTAAAAAGGTCTCTGCATTCAGACCATATCTCTTGATGTGCTCTAAAAAAATCTGATTACATTCATATAAAGTCCGTCCGCCGAGAACATTGGTACGCCTGTATGCCAATGCGAACAGTGGTTCAATACCATTACTCGTTCCGGCAATTATGCTGATTGTGCCGGTTGGAGCGATGGCCACACGTGTTGCATTACGCACTTTAATCCCTTGTCTTTTATAAAGGCTGTTTTCCCAGTTGGGAAAGACACCTCGTTCCTCAGCAAGGTCCTGAGATGCCTGAAAGGCTTCTTCTGCAATAGCCTTCATGATCTGCTCCGCTCGGAGTACGGCTTCATCAGAATCATAGGATATGCCGAGACGGATGAGCATTTCAGCAAAGCCCATCACTCCTAATCCGATCTTACGATTACCTGACGTCATATGTTTAATTTCAAGGAGAGGATATCTATTCACCTCAATAACGTTGTCTAAAAAACGAACGGCTTTATGCACAGTTGAACGGAGCTTCTTCCAATCTAGATGTAATCCATCATGATCATGAGAGATCATATGAGCCAGGTTAATAGATCCCAGATTGCATGATTCGTAATTAAGAAGAGGGATTTCACCACAAGGATTTGTCGCTTCAATAGAATCCAGGTGTGGTGTAGGATTGGATTTATTAATGGCATCGAGGAAGAGTATGCCTGGATCACCACAACGCCATGCTGCTTCAACAATAGTATCAAAAACATGCCTGGCTTGTAACTTGCCTGCGGAATTTCCGCTCTTTGGGTGGACAAGGGTGTAATATTGTTCCTGTTGAACAGCTTCCATGAAGTGATTTGTAACACCTACTGATATGTTAAAGTTCCGCAGTTGCTTTTCATCAAGCTTCACAGTAATAAACTCAAGTATATCAGGGTGATCAACACGAAGTACTCCCATATTGGCGCCCCGTCTCTTGCCTCCCTGCTTGATGTGCTCCGTGGCGGTATCGAAGATTTTCATAAATGAAACCGGCCCGGAAGCTTCGCCCCCGGAGGAGACTAAAACATCTCCCTTAGGCCTGAGCTTTGAAAATGAAAAGCCGATTCCGCCGCCGGCACGTGTGATCAGCGCCATGTGCGTGAGGGTCTGAAGGATTCCTTCAATTGTGTCTTCCACTGGAAGCACGAAACATGCGCTGAGCTGTCCAAGGGGAGTACCGGCATTCATGAGGGTAGGGCTGTTTGGAAGAAAGTCTAGTGAGATAAGCATATCATAAAACTCTTCCTCCCAGTAAGATACCCGGCTTCCATTACTGAAAAGGGTTTCTCCATGGGCAATAGCCCTGGCAGAGCGTCTGAAGAGTTGCTCAGGAGTTTCGATAATCCGGCCTGACGTGTCTCTCTGAAGATAACGGGCTTTGAGAACCCGACTTGCATTGAGGGAAAGCTTCAGATCTGTCATGCGTACAATATTTCTACTGCTATAACAACAATCTTTATCTCTGTTTGAAAGACCTCTTTACGATTAAAAAAATCATTTCAAGCGAGGGAAGAGATCCCTCAAACATATTTACATACCCTATTCAGTCTGCTTTTCAATTAAACATACAGCAACTTGTATGCCATAACAATAAAGTTTACATCGTATCTGTCCATAAAAGGTTGCTCCTGGCAATCTCTGTGTAAGACTCAGATTTTAATCTTCGAAATATGGAGTGTATCCTGTCGTTTAAGATCTTCGAACTCCTTGACATTGCTAACATATCTCTCTTCCGGATGAATACCACGCAGAAAGATTCTTACGGTAGAAATTTTAAGTTAATCTGAATTAAAAGTGAAGCTATTCCTTCATTGAGTTCGATTTAAAATGATTTTTGCTTCAGATTCAGCAATATACAGCATCGCAGCAGGAAAAAATCGCTCAAATTAGATTATATAGTAATTTCCCGATACTTCACCTCAAGTTCCTAAATTTATCACTGACACAAAGCATATCTTTTTCGAAAATTCTCCAAAAAAATTTCTAAAATATTCTAATTCCCAAATTACATCAAGATATATTTTAGATTCATCTGAAACTAACTCAAAGAAATTATTATATATATTTTAATAGAATCTTGTTGGCATACCTCATGCTGTTAAAAAAAGACAAGGCACATTCAACGGTGTGGGATCACTCATTTTTTCAGATTTTAGAAATGTTGTGAAACAAATATCTATTTAATTGAAAGATATTGGAAGATTGATTGATTAAGGAAGGAAAAAATTCCTGAGGAGGAACATTCAATGAAAAAAATATTGATTGCCGTTGATGGCTCAGAAGGATCTCATAAAGCAGTTGAATTTGTTGGGCGGTTTTTTTCTGAAAGCAGTGATTTAAAGATTACCCTCCTTCATGTCTTGCCGGAATTACCCGCAGAGATATGGGAGGAAGGCCATATCCTCTCCGGACAGGAAAAAGCGAAACGAAAAGCTGCAATCGACAATTGGCAAGATAACCAGAAACTCAAAACAGAAAATATATATAAAAGAGCCTTAAATACTCTTACAGAAAATGGCATAGAACCGCAACAGGTAGAAACCAAATCGAATTCCGAATTCGCTGATGTAGCGGAGACTATTTTGGACGAGGCCAGGAATGGTGGCTATCAAGTACTCATATTGGGACGGCGGGGTCTTTCCAATATATCCAGATTTCTTATGGGCAGTGTCACAAACAAGGTGATTCATCACGGAACCGGATTGACTCTATGTATAGTGGAATAGTAGATCAAAAATTACAAAGGCATAGAGATCCATCAGCCTATTACATCATGCCATCACGCTTCCATCCCTCTGTTGCAGAAATCATAATAGTGTGGAGGGAGCTCTTCGATACGGTTCACCCAGAGTAAAGTCCGAGTGGGTAAAAAATGGAAATATACATTATCTTGAAGCACTCACTGATGATCACTGTATTTGTATTCGTCATGATGCTCCTTGTGGATTTCATTGATACATCCACCCAAAGAAGAGTGTCCCACATAATGAAAGGCGGGGAGTTAAGGCAGTATACACTCGCCTCATTTCTCGGTTCCACTCCAGGCTGCCTGGGCGCCTTCATGAATGTGAGTCTGTATGTACACGGTATGATCAGCTTCGGTGCTTTGGTGGGTGGAATGATCGCCACTTCAGGGGATGAGGCCTTTGTCATGCTTTCCCAGTTTCCCGGCACGGCCATGATGCTTTTTGGGATGCTGTTTATATTCGGAATCATCTTTGGCTGGATCAGCGACAAAATCATCGGACGTCTTGGGATAATTCCATGTGAATCATGCATCGATGCGGATTGTGACCACTGTCAGTCTGAAATGGACACTCAAGAAAATAGAGATGGATTATTTCGATCTGTAAATTCCTTTGATAATCTTAAGGCTCTTTCCTTTTCTCGTTTTCTTCTTTTTGTGCTCATAGTCTTTTTCCTGCTTTTAGTCACAATGGGTATCTTAGGCCCGTCATCATGGGACTGGAAACGTATCACATTCATGGGACTGTCACTGTGCACATTATACATCGTCACAGTTTCCTCTGAACACTATCTGCAGTCTCATATCTGGGATCATATAATCAAAAAACATCTCTTTCGTGTCTTCTTGTGGAGCTTTGGAGCTCTGCTTTTTGTCCATTGGGGTCTTGTCTTTTGGAATATGGATGCTTTCGTACGGGATCACATGATATGGGTACTCCTGACCGGGGCATTGATGGGAATCGTTCCTGAATCAGGGCCGCATCTCATATTTGTGATGATGTACGCACAAGGACTCGTGCCGTTTTCAGTTCTCTTCACCGTATCCTTTGTTCAGGACGGGCACGGAATGCTTCCTTTGCTCTCATACACCATAAAAGATTCCATCCTTATCAAACTCTTTAATCTGGTTTTTGGGCTCGTTATTGGGAGCATTCTTTTTTTCTTAGGAGTGTGAAAATGTCATGTTGAACAAACACATAGAACCTACAGTTCATAAGAAGCAAACGAAACATGGAGTGGGCCGGCCGTGAACTTGGCGAACCGCACAAGTTGCAATTTTGGAGAAGGGTACGGAAATCAAGAAATTTTCTGGAAGGTTGAGGGAGTGAGGTACTTTTGGAAAGAGACTGAGATTAGATTTGGATGATTCAAGGACATACAAAAATTCAGGACAGGAGGTGATTCCTATTATGAAAGTAGGTGTCAGCAGTACCGGAAAAGACTTGGAGGCATCTGTGGACACGCGTTTTGGCCGATGTGCATTTTTCATAGTTGTCAATACGGACGATATGAGCTACGAGGCCTTTGATAATGAGTATATGACCTCTGGAGAAGGGGCAGGGATCAAGCTGGCCGAGTCGATAATCTCAAAGGGAGCCGAGGTTGTCATAACATGGAAATGTGGCCCAAAGGCTATGAAGATGCTCACCACAGCAGGAGTTGAGGTCATTGAGAACCAAACGGGCAAGATAAATCAACTTATACAATACTATAAAGAGGGGAAGCTGAAAAGCTCAACAGAGCCCAATGTCCAAAATTATCACGGGAAAGGTGTCCGTTGAGACTTGAAAAAAAGAAGAGCATGAATGGTTCGGAGCCTGAGTCTGCATCATAAGTAGTGTCCATCCAGAAATGAGGATTTTTGTTCAAGATCAAGGCATGCGAAAAAAAATAACCGCAGGCATATGTTTGATATTCCGAGGATTATTTTTTGAGCATAACGCAGATATTGGGCAAAAAGACCATTTCTGGATGGGCACTAGGTAGGGGAGGATCTAAATATGGCTATGAGTGAACATGATATCATTATCCCGCTGGATGTTCCAAAGGGTGTCAGGGAAACGTATGTGAGGAACTATATGTCTATTACAAAGGAAAGCGGCCGATTGATGCTTTTCGCCGGGGATCAAAAGGTAGAACACCTGAATGATGATTTCTATGGTAAAGATATTCACCCGGATGACCGCGATCCTGAACATCTGTTCAGGATCGCAAGCCGAGCGAGGATAGGAGTCTTTGCCACTCAACTCGGTTTGATTGCCCGTTACGGCATGGACTATCAAGATGTTCCTTATCTTGTGAAACTCAATTCCAAGACTCATCTTGTGAAGACCACCCAGTCCGACCCATTCAATAACCAGTGGCTGGACGTGCATCATGTGGCGGCATTTCGTATAAATAGCGGACTGAATATACTGGGAGTCGGCTATACCATCTATCTGGGGAGTAACTATGAAGCGGAGATGTTATCTCAGGCAGCACAAATCGTATACAGCGCCCATCAATATGGGCTTGTAACCGTGTTATGGATATATCCCCGTGGCAAGGCCGTTACAGATGAGAAAGATCCTCATCTTATTGCTGGTGCTACAGGTGTTGCTGCATGCATTGGGGCCGATTTTGTCAAAGTCAATTATCCAAAAAAAGCGGCCAGTGAATCAAGCGAGATCTTCAAGGAAGCCGTCCTTGCAGCAGGCCGTACAAAGGTAGTTTGCGCGGGTGGTTCTAGTGATGATGTAAAATCGTTTCTCAAAAGACTACACGACCAAATCCATGTGAGTGGAGCCGCGGGAAATGCCACCGGTCGAAATATCCATCAGAAGTCTCTAAACGAAGCAATCCGTATGTGCAATGCTGTTTATTCAATCACTGTGGAGAAAAAGAATGTAGAAGAAGCCCTGAAGATTTACAATTCTGTGTAATTTCTACTCAACCATTCAGCTACTAAGATTACAATGTATGTGAAAGGAGGATTATTATGGAAAATCTAACTGTAAAAGACTTAATGGTCCCCATTGATGAATACGCAACTATTTCGAAAGGGGCAACTCTGTATGAGGCGGTCATGGCCCTGGAAGACGCTCAGAAGAGATTCGACAAAGACAGGCACAAGCACAGAGCTATCATTGTTTTTGATGACGACAATCATATCGCAGGAAAGATCAGTCAGTTGGATGTGATCAGGGGCCTGGAACCGGGATACAAAGAAATAGGGCATATCAAAGGCATATCAAATACCGGTTTCAGTCCTGATTTCTTTAAATCCATGATAGAGAAATACAATTTATGGCAGAGACCATTGGATCATATCTGTTCCAAGGCATCTGAGACACGAGTCGAAGATGCCATGTACATGCCTACTGAAGATGAATATGTGAAAGAGAGTGCGTCTCTCAACGAAGCAATGCATCAACTTGTAATGGGGCATCATCAATCTCTGCTTGTAATGAGGGGTGATGAAATTGTGGGTGTCCTGCGGCTGACGGACGTCTTTGAAGAGGTGTACCAGAGGATGAAAACATGCGTAAGTTTTAATAATTGAAATCTAACAGGGAGATATGGGTTTTCAGAAGTTGCTTGCACGCAGGCATTGAGACGCTATCATTGCAAGAGGGAGAAGATGAAAGAAGCGCTATTCTATAAAGCAATTGAAGGGAATAAACTGAAATGCAATCTTTGTAATCATCAATGCAAGATCGCGGATGGCAAACGAGGTGTTTGCGGTGTAAGAGAAAACAGAGCCGGAAGTCTTTGTAGTCTCGTATATGGCAAGATCATTGCTGAACATATCGATCCCATAGAGAAAAAGCCTTTGTTTCACTTCATGCCTGGCTCAAGGGCATTTTCTATTGGAACCATGGGCTGCAACTTTCATTGTAAACATTGCCAGAATTCTGATATCTCTCAATATCCCCGTGAGCACAATGGAGATATTGCAGGAAAAAATCGCAGCCCGGAACAGATTGTTGCGGCCGCAAAAAATGCTGATTGCAAATCAATAGCCTACACATACACTGAACCAACCGTCTTTTTCGAATTTGCCTACAATACTGCGGTGCCGGCTCAAAAGGAAGGGATCAGGAATATATTTGTGAGCAATGGCTATATGAGTGCTGAAGCAACAAAACAAATTGCGCCGTATCTGGATGGTATTAACATCGATTTAAAAGCATTTACTGAAAAGTTCTACAATGAAATCTGCGGAGCCCATCTCAAGCCTGTGTTGGAAACGATCCAACTGATGAAAGAGCTGGGGGTTTGGGTGGAAGTAACAACACTCATTATACCTGGACGCAATGACAGTGAACAGGAATTCCGTGATATAGCACATTTCATAAGAGGCATCGGTCCTGAAATACCATGGCATGTCACCCAGTTCTATCCCACATATAAGTTGGCGGATCAGCCACGTACCCCACTGTCTACTCTTCGGCGTGCCAGGGAAATCGGCATTGAAGAGGGGTTGCGTTATGTATACGAGGGGAATGTGCCCGGTGAAGGAGGTGAGAATACGTACTGCTATTCTTGCGGCGCCATCCTCATTGAGCGGTATGGTGTAACACTAAAGGAAAATCATTTAAAAGATGGCAACTGCCCCCATTGTCAGACAAAAATTGATGGGTTCGACATCTAACGTCATGAAATTCCTCTATTTGCATTATGGTGTGCTTTGGAATCATGAGTGAATGAACGAAAAGCCTATTACTGACAAAACAATAAAGGAGTAGGCACACATGATAATTTGAAGATTCGAACAGCTATCAGCAGTAAGCGATCAGCAGTAAGCTTAAGATTGCTGCATTCTTTGTTCCAAGGGCCGATAGCTG
>JAXHSZ010000589.1:0-4596 GCA_034190725.1 Thermodesulfobacteriota bacterium | reverse complement strand
CTCAAACTGAATAGGATCAAACACACAAGTGTCCTCATCTATACTTTTTGTATCAACAGATTCTCGTACATGTCCACATCACAAAAAAAATCCGGCGGCAGCAGCAGAGTTGAACTGTATTCCACTATGATTGCCGGTCCTTGAACTCTGTTTCCAGGATAAAGCTTCTCACGAAGGCAGACGTCAAAGGGGATATGCTCTCCCTCATAGATCACCATTCTTTTCTCAATGGGTGCTGATTCAGGACTCCTTCCCTGCAATTTTCTTGGTTTCTGTTTTGGCCTTGATTCCGCTCCCACCATCCTCACCCTGACATTCACAATTTCACAGGGCCTCTCAGTATCGCTGTACCCATACATGCTACGATGAAGTGCGTTGAAATCATTGATGGAGTCCTTTTGAAATGGTACGGAGATTTCAAAAGACTGCCCGATGTATCGCATGTCAACATGTCTTTCAACAACCAGATTCTCCATGGAGATATTTTCACTGGACATCTCTTTGATACCTTTATCCAATAAGGGTTGAAAGATCTCTTCGATTTCCTCCATATCGGTACTATCAGTCCTGATGAGAACGGATTTTGAATAGTCCTTCACCACATCGGCAACGAGCATGCCGAATGCCGAGAGGAGTCCCGGATTTTTTGGGATCAATACTCGGGGTATGGAAAGACTCTCGGCCAGTTCACACGCATGGAGCCCCCCGCCTCCTCCAAAAGAGACCAATATGAATTCTCTGGTGTCATGACCCTTTTCAATGGACACCACACGGATGGCCCGCTCCATTGTGGCATTTACAACTTCAATTATCCCTTCAGCAGCCCTTTGAGGAGAGAGACCCAACCTCGAAGCAAATTCTCTCATGAGTATTTCCACTCTTTCGGAATCAAGGGACATCTCTCCACCGAGAAAGGAGTCCGACAAAAGTCTGCCCAAATACAGGTTGGCATCCGTTACTGTGAGGGCTTCTCCCCTTCCATAGCAAGCAGGACCAGGATCGGCTCCGGCACTCTTTGGTCCGACCTTGAGAGAACCTCCTTCATCAATATGGGCAATAGATCCACCGCCTGCACCTACAGTGTGAATATTGATCATTGGTACCTTAATGGGAATCGAATCTATACTGGATTCCGTTGTGATCCCCGGTTGACCGGAACAGAGGGATACATCTGTTGACGTGCCTCCCATGTCCAAGGTGATTATTTTATCGTATCCTACCTCTTTTGCCGTGTCAAAGGCACCAATAACTCCTGCGGCAGGTCCTGACAGTATTGTTCGAATGGGCTCCTCTTTTGCTCTTTTCGCTGAGATAAAACCACCATTGGACTGCATTATATTGAGATCCCTGCTTTCAATATTTTCTTCCAGATAAGTGATATATTGCTCCATCTTCGGGGATATGTAGGCATTCACAACCGTGGTGGTGCACCTCTCGTACTCCCTGTACTCAGGCAGTATTCTGTGAGACACTGATATGGGAATACCAGTTCTTTCCAACATTTCGCAAATAATACATTCATTATGGGGGTTGGCATAAGAGAACAAAAGGCAGACTGCTATGGATTCAATCCCTTTCTCCTGTATCTCGAGAAGTGTCTGATGAAATGATGGTGGATCTGCTTTTCTCAAGATTTCACCTGTGTGGGCAGTTCTTTCGTCCACTCCGAATCTATACCTTTTGTGTACCAACGGTGTTCTCTTTTCAACGAAGAGATTATACAGGTGAAGCCTGTTTTGACGGCCTATCTCGAGGATATCTTCAAATCCTTTGGTGGTAATGAGGGCTGTTTTCGCCCCCTTTCTTTCAAGTAATGTATTGGTGGCAACCGTAGAACCATGGACGATCTGTCTTTCGCCGGCTACGTTTTTCCATATGTTCAAGCCTTTTAAAACGGCATCTGCAGGGTTTTTCGGGGTGGATGGTATCTTCCGAATGTGGATTTCGTTATCTTTATGCAGAATAAAATCCGTAAAAGTGCCTCCGGTATCAACACCTACTCTGAACACAACAACTCTCCTGAAGTATAATAACAAATCGGACAATATTGCCTGATCAAGAAATATTGAATCTCTTTATGGCATCCTTCATATTGACACAAAAGGAGTTGACACTTTATATAGGTTTTCAGGTTTCAGATCTTGCAACTTCCATTTCTGAAATCTCATAATCTGAGGAGTAACGATGCGATAAGTATAGCACATTTGATCAGTTCATCAACATCAATCTGGGTGATATGGATTTCCTTCTGTCAATTATCGGCCGGAATCCATGACGATGAATTGGAGTTAATAGATAATGGGTAGCAGAGAATAGGATTAATAACCATTAACAATTAACCAATAACATGTTCAATGTACTCGGATTCTCCCTCAGATCTTGTGAAATTTAATATCTGAAGATTCATAGCAGGGTGGCCAAACTATTCTGTATTTCTCATTGACTTGTAAAATCCATTCACATATACTGCCTATCACCAATAATAAATTCTATAGCTACCAGAGCGGATAACCCCCTAAAAGAATCAGCTTACTCCATTTTTTTCGTTTTTTTACCGGAAGAATCCCAGAAAGAAGATGATATTTCTTTGGGCACATTTCCAGAAAACAAAAGGGAGGAGATTTATGGATTCTCGGAAGATTTTGCATACAAAGTTCTGCGATTTGGTGGGCATCGAATACCCGATCTGCCAGGCTGGCATGGGTTTTGTTGCACCGGCTCACCTTGCTTCAGCAGTATCTGCGGCTGGTGGGTTAGGTGTGATAGGCGCCGGGAGTATGACTGCAGATGAATTGAGGGATGAGATTCATAAAATCAAAGAATTTACAGATAAACCCTATGGTGTGGACATCCTTTTTGCCCAGATCAAAACGGAGAGAACCGATGATGTCATCAAGTATACGGATGAAGTGAACAAACAGATCGAAGTGGTCTTATTGGAGAAGGTTCCTGTCTTGGTATCAGGCCTTGGCACCCCTGCCGGAGTGGTGCCCGATGCGCATTCTCAGGGGATTATCGTGATGTCTCTGGCCGGTAATGTGAAGCAGGCAAAACGTATGGCAGACTCAGGTGTGGATGTGATTGTTGCACAGGGTCACGAAGCCGGCGGACATACCGGCAGAATCGGCACTATGGCCCTGGTTGCACAGGTTGTCGATTCTGTTGAAGCTCTGGTTCTTGCAGCGGGAGGATTGGCGAACGGTCGGGGTTTGGTTGCCTCTTTGGCTCTGGGGGCGAGTGGCATATGGATGGGTACCCGTTTTGTGGCTTCAGAGGAAGCACAGGCCCACATCAATTATAAAAACAAGATAGTTGAGATCAACGAGGAAGGAACGGTCATAACACGCTGCCACAGCGGAAAGCCTTGTCGCCTTATACGTAACAGATTCACCGACTCTTGGGAAGGCAGAGAAGAGGAGATCATGCCATTCCCTTTACAGGCCATCCACGTGGGTCATGAAGCAGCCATCAAGGCGCGCTATGAAGGAAAAACCGAAGAAGGGGGCATGCCGGCCGGACAGGGCTCCGGCCTGATCAAAGCCGTTCAACCTGCCGGAGAGATCGTACATGATATCATGGCAGAGGCAGGGGCCGTATTGGAAGAAGGTATATATGGTCGTTAAACTCTCTTTCAAAAGGGGGGGATAAAAGAGGAGCTTGAAAGGAGGTATCATGAACTTCACACTTCCTGACGACATTTTAGAAATGAAACGAAAAGCTCGTGTTTTCATTGATGAGGAATGCATTCCTTTGGAGAAGGACCTGGAGCCGGACTGGATTGAGCTTCAACCGGACATACACAACAGATTGGTTGAAAAAATCAAGGCATTGGGACTTTGGGGTGTGGGTGTGCCTCAGGAATTCGGCGGTGTGGGGATGGGCGCTTTAGGGTATGCAGCGGTTCGTGAAGAGCAGTGTCGGTCCCACATCGGCACCAGTCATTACACGCCCTTTGGGGGAGAAATCCCACCACCCCTCTTTCATTCCACTGACACACAAAAAGAGCGATACCTCTTTCCCCTTCTTCAAGGAGAGAAGAAGATCTCCTTTGCACAGACTGAACCGGGTGCAGGCTCGGATGCTGCAGCCATTCAGACCACTGCCGTGCAGGAGCAAGACGGTTGGCGGATCAACGGTGTCAAACGATTTGCCACCCTGGCGGACAAGGCTGATGTTCTTATGGTGGTTGCTGTTACGGATCCTGAGAAGCGGGCCAGGGGGGGGATCACCATGTTTTTAGTTGATCGGGATACGCCAGGGATCAATATTCGCCGAATCCTGGAAGTTTTACGCCCACAGCACTCCACTGAGATAGATCTCAACGATGTATTTGTGCCGCATGAAAGTGTCCTCGGCGAGGTGGGCCAGGGGTTTGCCATGGCCCAGCAATTTTTGGTGAAGGGACGGATAAGCATCGCCGCCCGCTGTCTCGGGATTGCACAACGGGCTTTGGAGATGGCCATAGAGCACGCTCAGAAAAGGCAGACCTTTGGCCAATATCTTTCAGAAAGGCAGGCTATACAGTGGATGCTTGCAGATTCCTACATGGAACTTCATGCTGCACGGCTCCTCACCTACGAGACGGCCTGGAAGGAA
>JAXHSZ010000588.1:0-8074 GCA_034190725.1 Thermodesulfobacteriota bacterium | reverse complement strand
CTGCAACCGAACAAGCTGAACGGGGATTATCCGAGATGGCTGCAAATAAGACGGCAATAAGCAGTCTAACCAACTGGCCTTGGATTAGTGCCATCTTGAAAGCTTAATGGAATAAATACTCCCTTAAGGGAGGCAAGTATAAATGCCCTTTTAGGGCTAATCAAGCCACCGGCTATGCCGGTGGTAATGACTCAAACGCAAAAGGACCAGACATCATCGCCTTTGGTAGTCGTGGCAGCGGGGAACAAATCATTGTTGAATGCAAGCGCTGGAACCGCGCAGTAGGTGTAAACGTTGTTCGGAATGTAATGTACTGGGTGGAGATTGAGTACGCGGCCGATATGGGGATGATTGTGACAACATCCCGATTTACGACAGATGCAACATCATTAGCGAACAGATTTCATCGTTGGAACCTTGAGTTGCGCAATCGCCAACGTTTACTGGATTGGATCAAACAACATGAGATATTTTTTCCAGAAGTTTCCTCAAATAAGGCCGATGTTGTCCTTGCAGAGGAAACTTCAATTGGGAGATTCCTTACTGGCCACAATCGCCATCAACCTTCAATACCGCAAATGATCAAACTCGACAATAAATGCGCCTTATGCGGTGGTTTGGTGATTTGTGCGGCAGCGGACAGCAGCGTCAACACACTGGATTACTATACTACTTTCTACCATGTATGTTGGAAGTGTGGCGCTTGGAATAGTGCAGAGACTCACGAATCAAATATGGGCGGAGGCCCAATGACAGAAGGATACTTATTCTGTCCCATGTGCCATAGAAGATATGATCAATGGTAACGAATATCAGCTAAGAAGACGCGGGGTCAGTCCTTGAATTAGGACATAAGTTGCCGAGGTTCGACCTGGGACATGGGGACGCTCATGTCGAAGCTGGGCTTACACAAGGTCGAAGGAAAGTATTGACAGGTGGAGGATTGATAAGGAGTTTTGGCGGTTGGACTGACGGGCGAGCAAGATTGCATGGGCGTAATCATGTAATGAGTGACGAACGAATATTGGGTGATCCGGATTTTTTTGATTCAGTTATATCAAAATCTGAGGAATGGTATAAACGAAGATACGAGCTCAGGAGGTAGGGGTATGATCTAGATCGTATCGCCGAAAGAGTTGCTGAAGTCTTAAATATGGAACTGAAAGAATTTTTTCGAAGGGGAGACAGGACAGGAAAGTAAAAGCAAGAAGTCTTCACTTTTTTGGGGCCGCAAGGGAATTAGACATGTCTCATACAGCCCTTGCAAAGAAATTAGAAATGAGTCTAGCTGGAGTTGGATTTTCTGTGGAGAAAGGTGAATATATAGCAAAAAATACAATTATTTGCTGACAAATTGAGTTATTGAATATTAAAAGAGCGTCCCATACATTTGCTACGGGGTCGTTCTTCCAGGCTCTGAAAGTACCCTGATCTCTCCGATGTCCATGATGATGAACCGTGAAGGGTCGAACCCTTTTTTTTGAATCGTTTTCATGAGATCCAGAGCCGGGTAACCTGGGGGGTTGTCCCCCAATTGAAAGGTTCCCCACTGTGTTGGAATGAAATACCGTGCTCCCAGGTCTTGAAAAGCATCGAGGACCTCTGCTGCATTCATATGGCTGTAGTGCATGAACCAACGAGGGTGATATGCCGTTACAGGAAGAAGTGCATATCCAATACCGGGGAATATCCTGCCTATCTCTTTATATCCAAGGAAATATCCACTGTCCCCACCGTAGTAAATGGAGGTCCGAGGTGTGATCAGTATGTAGCTTGCCCAGAGTGTGCTGTTTCTTGGTTGCCCTATTCGCCTCGACCAATGTTGTGCAGGGAGGCAGACCAGTTTTGTGCCGCTCTCCAGATCGACACTTTCCCACCAATCAAGCTCCCGTACCTCTCCTTCATGGATCTCTTCTACATATTTTTTGAGGCCCAAAGGCACATAAATACGTGCTTTTTCGGGCAGTGAACGTATACTTTTCACATCCAGGTGATCGTAATGATTATGGGAAATAAGTACATTTACACTTGTCGTAAGCTCGCTCAGTTCGTGAGTGCTGATGGCTGATGGAGTGACCCTTGCGGGGAGAAGGGCTCTTTTTGAGAAGATCGGATCGGTGAGCCAGTACTCTGCCTGTATGCGGATAAGAAAGGTGCCGTGACCGATCCACGCAATGAACTCTTCATCAGACAATTCATTAATCCGGTCATTAAGGTGGGGCTGTATGTTTGCTCTAAAGGCCTGTTCATCATCAGTATATGTGTCCTTTCTTGAGAATCTCCATCTCAGAAATTCCCGGAACTGCTTCCCTTCCATGGGCATCCAGGGATTGAAGTATTTTCCGTCTTTAAAATGCGGAGAATAGAGCTTTTCAGTGCTTGGGCTCTCCACTTTCTTCCGCCACTCTGTTTCGTCAAAAGCTCTGGGTTTGAATGCACATGACAAGATGAATAAAACGATTATCAGGGAGAGGGAAATCTCAAATACCTTTACGGACCTTCCGGCAGCAGAGTACAATGTTCTTTGATACCCCCTACTGAGTGTCCATCCATAAATGGCTATTTTCAGCAATCTTTGCGCCTGCCTGTGCGTTGCCGCACGCAGACAGGTCAGAGTCAATTGTAAGGGCACGTAGCAACGTGCCCCTCCATACCCAATGCATTCCTGCGGTTAAAATCTTTGTCTTCCTTGACTTTGCAGAAAATATCTCATTTCCGGATGGACACTTTCTCGCGTGAGTTTACTAAATTGCAAAGCGTAAAAAGACTTAATAAATTGAAAATAATAATAAAATTAACATTCTCAAATGTATACACTAACAAGTTGTTCAGTGTGAATCTGTATAATATTTTTAAAATCAATCACTTATACTTCTTTATAATATAAATCAAAAAGGGCAAATAATCAAGGCTCATCTGATTTTTGCGTACTTGATAACTAAAAAGGCTTACGATTAAATCATTAGCGACCGATGGCCAGTTAGACATTCACACATTTTTCCTCTTTGAAAAGCCCTCTCACCCTTTTAAGGAGGGCTTTTCCAAAGAGGAAAAATGTACCACCCACTTGGGATGGTGGAAAACACCTTGAAATAACAAGACGATAGACCAAAGTACGCAAAAATCAGAAGAACCTATTTTTTAGAATGTGCTCTTAACTTACGCAGCCCATTATTGACTCTTGATCGGCATATGAAAATAATTGCTCAGAAAATCGGCATTCAAGTTATGGAGTTAGATTATTATGAAAGTCTATACATATTCCGAAGCAAGACAGTGATTTGCCGAGGTTCCTCATATCGCACGTAATGAAGAAGTGATTATAAAAAGGTGAGGCTGTGAAACATTTACAATTGTCTTTAAAAAAAACTCCAAAATCCCCTTTTGATATCCCCGGCATAACGACCAAAGCGATCACTAATGATATCCTTGAAGCTAGAGAGGTGGGGTCTAGAGAGGTGGGGTCAGTCCTTGAATTAGGACAACCTTGTCCCCATTCAAGGGCTGCCCCAATACCTTCTCAGTGCTTTCCAGTAACTTGAAGTTAGGAAATTATATTGGGACAGGCAAATGATACTATCATAATATTGCATTTTGCTACATTTAGGTATATAATGATTCACAATGTAACCTCATAATAATTGGAGGGATTAAAGATGGCCACCGCTGTAAGAATATCAAAAGAATTACTCAGTGAGGCTAAGAAATATAGCCGTATTGACCATAGATCTGTAACAGGTCAAATAGAGCACTGGGCAAGAATAGGCAAATGTGCTGAAGAAAATCCGGATTTAACTTACAGTCTTATTAAAGAAATACTTATGGGAATAGATGAATTAGAACAAGGTGAAAGGTCAGAATACAAGTTTGGATAGTAACGGATGAAAATCTATCAATCAAGAATTTTTAAAAACAAAATCAAAAAGTTTTCAAAACAAGAAAAAGAAATATTAGATGAAGAGATTAAAAGGATAATAGAAAATCCTTTTGTTGGAGAAGAAAAGAAAGGAGACCTTCGGGGCGTATATATTCATAAGTTCAAAATCAAAACTATTCAGTATCTGCTTTCCTACAGGATGATTGATGATGGGTTAGAATTAATTATGATTGGCCCACACGAAAACTATTATCGCGATCTGAAAAGTTATTTAAAGAGAAGATAGGGAATTTGGGAGGGGTCAGGAATTTGGGAGGGGTCAGCCCTTGACATTGTGACATTGGAAAGTAAAGTCCTTCCATTTGAATAGGGGGGTATACTCACGGCTCGGCCATTACGGACTGAATACGATGGGGCTTATTACCATGTAACAGCTCGGGGAAATGAGCGTAGAAGGATATATTTTTCCAAAGCAGACTATGGCTAGGAAGGGTACGTTGTTGAAAACTATCACTTTATGAACTTATTATTTTCTTACAACATTCAATTCATAAGAGAACTTTCTCTATTCCGTGGGTGCACTTATGAAATGCTTACTTTAAAAATCATGCATAACTCACCATAAAAGGCATATTAGTCCACCCCATCATCCAACCGGCGGAAGCCAGCCCATCCAATCCAATTTACCGAAAAACCCTTTACAAATCCCATAGATATTGGTAGTCTAATGTCAAAGTGGCGCAATTCAACTGGGCCTTATCCATCATCCCGCTTCTCATTAAATGATTTCTCCTTAAAACAAAGAAATGGAAGGAATATGCCGTAAGGGATATGGAGGAGGATTCAAAAGTAATTGAAACTGCAACTCAACTGAAAAAAAAAGGATTTCACAAGATTGACTCATTACACATTGCTTGTGCTGTTATTGCAAAGTGTGAATATTTTCTGACTGCTGATGATCAGATTCTGAAACGAGCAGGATTATTAAATGATATTAAAATAAGTGATCCAATCGGTTTTATAAAGGAGATCTTGTCATGATTACCGATACAGAAATTCAACTAAAAGGTATCCAAATCCTTGCAGAATATCTTGGTGATGTTGAAGCAGAGCGGTTTATTTCTCTGATTCAAAGAGAGCCTTTTGATTATACAAAGTGGCGCCAAGGTTTGGATGAAGATTTAACTATAGAAGGTATTAGTTGTCAACTGCCAAGACATCGATGACCCAAGTTTAACGATAAAAAGTGCCAAGACATCGATGACCCATTGATGTTGAGTCTATTGTCAAGACAAGAAAGCACCATTTTGGGAGTAGTAGAGCTTGTGGAGACTGTGGGCAACCTGAAGTATGAAGGTTGTCCAAGTCCTGTGGGTAACTCATAGCGGAGCGGAGAGTTATCCACAGGACGTCAGTATCCATAAGCTACCTCTGAGTGTAACTTAGCATACTGTCCAAATTATAGGATCCATTCTACCTTACCGTTTTTAGACTGTGAGTTGGTAGTCAAATGAGTCAACGAGTTCATATCCAAGATAGAGTTGTAGTGAACTGATCTCAGTTACAATGACAGCCTTTACGTAAGAATAAACAAGCTCTTTAGACACGCTGAATTTCTCTCCGAATATATCGAGCATGCGGTTTCTTCGGATAAAACGAATAAGGATAATATTGCCTTCAGGGACCTCATCAAGTTGGGGCAGCTTTGTATTGGTGCCTATGGTTACAGGTTGAAAATCAGCACTTTTGATAACCTCCAAGGGAGTTTTTCCTTTTAAGCAACTGTAGCGATGATGCTTATTGTGAAACCTCTGAAAATTTTTACTCTCTCGTTTTAGGGCCGTATAGCTTGGGAACCACTGACGTCTGAAAAATTTCTTGTTATAGGTGTCGTTGAACTTTTCAATTGTCCCATTACGCCAAGGTTCGCCAACTGAAATAAAAACAGGCTGTATACCGAAATGAAGGCATAGTCTTATAACCAACCCAGGGGATCTAGGGTGACGGTTGCTTCCTCGAAAGCTCAACTCATTGTCAAATTGAATAAAATCTGGTAATCCTATTGCCTTCCAGCATTTCAACAAACTGGAGGCGACTTGCCTGTCTTCCTTGGTCCTCTGTGATTCGATGTAGACACGATGACTGAATACATCCATCACATTGAACGAATAGAATTTGCCATCACCTTTTATATAACGAGGCCCGACGAGATCGGCCTGGTGAATGTTGTTGATCCCAAGCGCTTCGGTGAAATAAGAATATTCAACACCTTTGGGAACATATGGAGTTTTTTTTAATAAGGCCTTCGCTCTTTAGAATACGGCTTATCGTTCTGTCAGATGGAAAACCGTATCCAGACTTGGTTAGTTCCCATTTTATTGCTGAAGCACCAAACTGGGCAAAACTTTGCGACTCAAGCCGTTTTCTAACTGAAATTATGCGGTTCTTTTCAATTTCACTGAGTTGTTTTGGACGACCAAGTGGAGCTCTGGATCTGTCTTTGTACCAGTCAGATTCTCCAGTCTGGTATCGGTTGAGCCATTTAAAGAACCAATTTTTTGAACGTTTAAGATCTGTGTATATAGATTTTGGAGATTCTCCTTTCAGGTAACGTTTAATTGCTGTTTTTCTGATTTCTTGTTCCATATGATACCCCTTTGATCTTTATTAGTATGAGGGTATCATAAAACAAATTTTGGGTTATCGATGTCTTGGCACAAACGACCGTTAAGGTCATCGATGTCTTGACACTTTTGGGTCATCGATGTCTTGGCAGTTATCAATTAGTCAAAAAGCAATAGAATTAAGAAAGAAAAGCTCCGAATAAGGCGCTTAACTAGTGTCCATCCAGTAATGAGATATTTTCTGTAATGTCAAGGAAGACGAAGATTTTAACCCTGAATGGTGCAAGCGTTGTCATATGGAGAAATGGGCTTACTGCCTGATGCCCAATCACATTCATCTCATTGCTGTCCCGGTTTCGGAAGACAGCTTGATAAAAGCAATTAGAAAGACATACCGAAGATAGACTCACAATGTCTCTCCCTTTTTAAGAGAGCAGGTGACTGGAGAGATTTTTTATTGGAAGACTTATCAGGGCAGGAAAGAGAAGTTCTGTAAAAATATGAATGGAACGCTACACTGCTTTGTTGCGAGCATTTTGTGCAAACGGTAGAGAAGAGCCTGGGATTTACTAGGGACTTTTTGTGAAGATACCTGTGTCTTTCTTGTCTCTGAGAAAATCAACTATTTACACATGAACACTATTTGACAGGTTGTTGCCTACTACTTTTTTAGTTGCGAAATATAACATACCAAGTTTATATTAAGAAAGAGATAATGCGTTATTGTTTGTGTGTTGGAGTAAATGTATCGTTACAAGGTGAAAAAGTATCGCTGAGGATAAAGAACCTCTTTTCAGATACCTTTAATGGAGCAGGAAAATGATACAGATCATTGCCAAAGTTCTTAAAGTCTTGAATTCAGAATCGGAACCTGGACAGATCAGTCTGGCCCTGTGTTTTTCAATGATCATCGGACTGACTCCTCTTTACAGCCCTCACAATCTTTTAATTCTCTTTTTGGTATTAATCTTTCGTGTCAACCTTTCCGCATTTATATTGGGATTTGTTCTTTTCACAGGCATCGCTTATCTGTTGGATCCTCTATTTCATTGGATCGGTTATCATTTACTCACGATGTCATTTTTGAAAGAAATATGGACCGTTCTATACAATTCAACCTTGTGCAGGATTGAGAGATTCAATAACTCGATTCTGATGGGGAGTCTCCTGTTTTCCCTCTTTGTTTTTATTCCTCTCTACATTGGTTTAAATCTCGGTATTCTAACGTATCGGGGATATGTGCTTGAATGGGTTCGTAAGACAAGGGTTATGAAGGTATTCATGGCAAGCAAACTCTATAAAGCCTATGAATCTGTTTCCGGTTGGGGAGGTGGCTTCTAATGAAAGTCATCAGATGGCAGGGATTAGTTTTTTTTCTGATAGTTGTACTCGTTTTTTCTATTGTATGGTTTTTTCTTTTAGACGGTTTTATTGAAAGGATGATTGAGAAGACAGGCACAAAGATTGTCGGTGCGAAAGTTGACCTGGATAATGTTGATGTGTCTTTTTTCCCAATGGGATTTACCTTCAAAAGGCTACAGGTCACCAATCCGAAGAAACCAATGACAAATGC
>JAXHSZ010000587.1:0-11279 GCA_034190725.1 Thermodesulfobacteriota bacterium | reverse complement strand
GGTCACGTCCTTATCCGGGGAGATCTGCTCAACATAGCGGCTTAAAGGTTTCATCCCATCATCTGATGAAAATACCGGAAAGGGCCACCGGTTGATCAAGTCCTGACGTCTTCAGGTCGGCTTCCACCTGGAAGCGAGCAAACTAAGGGAGCGAACTGTAGATTCTCAGATATCAAATTTCACAAGGCCAGAGGGAGGAATCCGAGTAAGTCGTACTTTGTTGTACGTCGTCGAGGATTCCGACCGATAACGCAGTGAAATTTGATATCTGAGAATCTATAGATGATGTTGAGAGATGCCCGAGAGCAGCGCTTTATGGGGCAACCCATAAAGTGATTGAGCGGAAGTCAGCAGAGGCCATAGTAGCCAAACGCCCGGGGTAATGCCCGGGTCAGGGTGTAGGGCCGAACACAGAGTAAGGAAAGGAGCCTCTATGAGTTCTCATGACACGAAGAGCCCGAACGGAGGAGTGAGCATGGGGCACGTCATGGAATCGCCCGATTCAAATGATTGCCTTCGGTTTTTCAAAGAGCTATGGGTGATTATTTATTACCCGATTACGGTCTGGTAGACTCTGTGCTTCGCCCCGTGCGGACCCGCATGCGGGGTGGTTTGGGGGCTGGGGGAGAGAATCCCCTGGCTACCCGATTAGGCATTTTTGTTACCAATATGAGCCATTCGGAACACTTTTATTAATGGATCCGTAAAAGGTTTTTGTTAATTCATTATCTCTTTTTCCATGTTTTCGTATCTCAATTGCCATCCATATTGTTGTCCGAGAAAAGCGATGCTTTAAATCATAATATTTGACATTATCTTCTGTTTTTTTTGGTTTGAGCTCCTCAACAATATCCTCTTGGCTATTGATACAAGTACGATAGAATACTTTGAAATCTTCTTCGGATTCTATCCTCAGTTCATCTGTCTGGTAGCCTCTCCCAATTAAATAAATTTTAGTACTTTTATCTTTGTTCGCCCATACCACTCCATCATCAATTTTTACTATATCTGATTGAGCAAAAACGTATAAAGGTAAGCAAAAACAAAGAATGATACAAAATAATCTAATATTTAGTTGTTTTATCATTTTTTATGCCTAACGTTGCCTTCACTTGCGGCTTTGGAGCGCAGCGGAAAAGCCATCAAGTGCAAGGCATGGTTCGGAATTTTTTGGCAAGGGCAGCCATTTTGTTAAAGGTATCTCTCAGTAAGATAACGAATATACTCCGGGTGCTCTGCCCATAATTTATTTGCCAAATTAACAATCAGCTCCTGATAGGTGAGCGAATGAAATTTGATGTTGTCCCTTTTGGTAACTTCGGAAAAGATTAAAATCTCATCTCGATGTTGCTTCCCCTGATCGCCAAGAACATCATACCAGAGATACAGAAGGCGAAAGCCAGACTTTCTGAACTGCCGTTTTAAACCAAGAATATGCTTCACAAGTTGGGCTGGATGCAAATGAACAAACTTATTATCATTTGGAGATATTCCCTCTGAGAAACTCTTTAGGTTGGGAATATCCGCCCAGAGATCATCAAGTCCCAAGTACTTTGTCTTGAGCCCTACATGCCTATGAGCACCATATGCCTCAGAAAACTTACATTCAATGGCGAACCTCTTGATTTTTGCCGAGGGTTTATTATGGATAACCACGTCAATATTCGGGTGATATCCAAATGTATCATTGATAGGATACTTCTCCTCAAAACGTATGTCCTTAGATACTTTAGAACCCGCGCGAGAAAAGCCGCATTGAGCAGCAATCAAAGGAATTGCATTTATTGATTTCCAATATTGAAAAATGTTAACCCCAAGCGCCGAAGAGGAATGGACAGCCTGCATCTTGCCAGGGAATTCCGTTGAACCAAGTTCGGCCCCGTCCCCATCTGCAAATGATTTCCGCACATCAGGTAGAAGTGGTTGGAATAGGTTCTGATCCAACTCACAAGTGTATGCAGGGCGACCGCGCTTGCCTTTACTGCCGACTAAAGCAATACCAGAATTAGTTGCCCAAGCTGTTTGCTTTGACAAGATGTATTCATATCCATTCATTATTATATATTCCGTACATAATAATAGCCAACACGTATGGCCCGTGGTTAGTGATATTGAAATACGAAAAGCAACATGAAAATAACGAAAAAGTCTCTTATATCCATCCATGATTGTATGCTGTCATATGTGATGGATATTGACGATAAATGGCGACACAAGCACACAGGAGACGAACGCGGGACCCAGAACAATTTTCGTGGGTAAGGTCCAACCGGCAACTATAAAAAACCTCAGAGTTATGATTACTGCTTATATACTCAAATTTAGCAGAGGTAATGATTGCATACACTCATCTCGACGTCAAGTGTTTTATTCCTGTAAGTATTTCAAGGTTTTCTTACAAGACTTAGCATTAGAGGGGATAGAAATATAGAATGGATTATCAACAGGCAACTGATATTGAGTGAAATACTCAGAATCGTAAGGGGATGCTTTTGGTTTTATTCACTTTATTCCTCAAGGCTTTGAATACCCTTGACGATTATATCTATGATTACCCCCAAAATGCTTCGGGAGGAAAAGGGCATTGTTGGGTGATGACAAGCCCGAAGCATCTTCTTGATTCCTCCTTTTATGGTTGCAGGTTCGTCTGTGGCAAGAATGAGATCAATGTAAACACCTCAAATCAACGCAATATTCAATTGACAGATACATTATCACAAAGGTAATATACATCATGTTTCAATATCAGTCAGTTTTGATGGGATTGTTGATATCAAGTTTCTGAAAGAAACCAGATAGAGTTTTTACAATTACAGAAGGCGAGAATTTCAACGGCAGAAATGCACCCCATTTTTGCATATCAAAATCTGAGTCCAACTCAAAAATTCGACCTGTGTGGTTAAGCAGAGTTGTGGTAAGCTGCGCAATATGATGACAAAGATGCGGGCGAAGAGGAATAGAAAGAGAGATGCCTCGGGCAGCAGACCTAAGAGAAAACCCCAAGGACATGAAGTTCCAGTAACAAATGGGCATCATTTTCATGAAACAGGAGATTAATCCAAAATATGTCGGTTGAAGTGTATAGGAAGCTTGAAGAGGAATTTTACAGGACCGCTTTATACAGGCCAATGCGAATAAAGCGTTATGAGGCGGGCACTGAATTGGGATATGATGTTATCGGTGCGGAACAACCAAATAGGGGGAAAGTTCATCTCGTCATTGAAGATTTTGTGGGAGGCGGATTTGCCGGCCAGGTGTACAGGGTAAAGGTGCTGGACATCGAGGTTGAAGACGGTCCAATAGGCGGCCTGGAGGTGGGAGGGACCTTTGCCATGAAGATACTCATCCCTCCGAAGAGTTTTTCACGGTTTTTTCGCAATGCTCTCTACTGGATCGGCTTTCAAGGGCCGTTTCAGCTTCAAGTCAACCCGAAAGCAGCCAGGTCAGGTGCTCTCTGGCAGAAATTCATACGGCGTGGGGCGAAAATCTATTTCGGAGATGAGAGCGCAGTAGCTGATATACACGCTACTTTTGTGGATGGGACGCTGGGCAGTTGCGGCGAGTTGAGTGAATGGATCGATGGACGGACATGGCAATTGGAAGTGGATGAAAGGCTCGATCTGCTTCGGCGGTGGGACAGAGGCAAGGAGGTGAATGAAGCGGATTTGGGCTCCCCGGAGTATAGGGCAAAACACATCTTTATGGATAAATTTGTCGAGCTCCTCCATGACATGGGAGCACATGAATTCGCCAGGCAGTATGAGTGGTCAACCTGGAAGAGCCAACCCAATTGTCTGAAGCGGAATGATACGGAAAAATCTCCATCCGAAGGATTGGTGGCCGTGGATTTCAGGGCAGGGCTTACGCTTTTACCTTTTTTGCCCATGAGCCCTGGGGATTTCAAACTCATAGGTCAGGGACTTCTCCGGGGAAGTCTGATACAGTTTGATAGGGGAGATGTCGGAAAGCTGGAACAGTTTGTGGAAGCCCACAGGAATGAATTTTCAGATACGGACGGGATGCTTGAGGAATTGAAGGAAGATGAGAAAGTATATAGGGATTCGGTCCCTGATATTACTCATAATCACCTTCGACTTCTTCATAAATCAGAATTATGGTCTACAATTTTCAAGAGTACCTTAACCGGCTGGAAGGTCCGGAACCTTACTGATGATCGCTGCCAGGAGAGGATGCGCGGAAGCATAATTTTTGTTCTTCTGTTTTCTCTCATGGGGATTATACCGGGGTTTGGACGCTTTGTCAGGAGAATCTGGGGCCAATCTCACTGGAGAAGGCATTATAAGGAGATGTGCACCAGTTGGGCTTATCTGCGGCGGGCATTTCGAGCAAAGGTCGTTGAGCGTGTTATTGACTGGCACAGAGCGGGACGGATCGATGATGAACATGCTTTGAAAGTGTCAAATCAAGTCTGGCGTTGTATGTATCACTTGCCGATTTCCGTGCTGCCTGCGGGATTACACAGATCCTTGACAGATTGGCAGTACATGAAGGAGCGATTAGACTTTCTTGTGCTCAGACCTATTCGGTTGTATTTTAATGAAAAGTTGCGGGAACAGTGGCTTTGTGAAATGATTGCCGAGGGGAGAGAAAAACATCTGCTCACCGATAAGGATGCAGAGATCATCCTTTCACAGGTCAATGAACCCTTTATACAAAAGTATCTCAAAAGCCTGGCCGTGCATCTTTGTACTTTGCCCGTTACTCAGGTTGTCTCAGTACTGGTTGCTGTGATTTATGTTATGATGCACCCTGAGATGCCCAGGACTCAGGCATACGGTATTGGGCTGGGAATCATAGCCTTGTTTCAGGTGGTTCCTATCTCACCCGGTTCCCTGGTTCGAGGTTTTTATGTTCTTTATCTGGTCATAAGAGAGCGAAACTTCAAAGATTATAACATTGCTGTAATGCTTGGATTTTTTAAATATGTTGGGTATTTATCATTTCCTATCCAGATGACATACCGCTACCCTGCTTTGGCGCGGTTTATGGCAGGGCATTGGGCAACAGAAGCCGTTCATGTTGTGCCGGTTTTTGGTGAAAGGGGGGCTTTGCTTGAGCATAGGGTCTTTTCGTTGTTTTATAATTGGCCTTTGACCATTCGACGGAGAATGCGCAGGCGGGCCGAGATCAGGGCCTTAATGGAACCCAGATACTGGCACATTCTTCTCTGTGTGATTGTTGGTTCGGGAATTCTTGCATTCATAGATTTCCATTATATAGGGAATTCAGATGAACTTCCCGGGCTGCGAGAGATTTGGTGGGCCGTGTTAATGATTCCACTTCTTTGTGGAGTTGTAGTGACCCTTGGTGCAGGAGGTGCTTCGCTGGGACGGCGAATTCTGGGGGCAACCATCTGTGGAAGTGGGATCGGTGTTCTGTCTACTACTATCTCCGCTCTAGCGGACTTCTCCATGTCCATAGAATCAGGTGAGATTATTACAAATCTCTTGTGGCGCATTTTTCTCTTTACGATACTTTCTGTTATTGGTGTGCTTTTTACGGAGATACGGATGCCGGAACCCCAGAATCCGTGACCTGGGAGTTGTTGTTAAATAGTGCCCGAACGAAAACAGTCTTTTTCGGAAATCTCTACGTCAGATAAAAATTTTAATCCTCAAAATATTTAGTATATTCCTGCGGTTAAAATTTTGATCTTCCTTGACCTTGACGAAAAATCCTAGTTTTCGTTCAGACACTAAACATTCCTGTTCAGCAACGAAAAAGAAGAAGGTTGTTGAGAACGGAGAAACAGTAGATGTACAATAATTTCTTCGGCTTCAAAGAACGACCGTTTAAACTCGTTCCCAATCCCACCTACCTCTTTCTCAGCAGAAGCCACAAAGAAGCACTGGCGCATCTCACATATGCAGTGTCCCAGGGAGACGGATTTGTTGAAATCACAGGAGAAGTGGGGACAGGAAAGACAACCCTTTGCCGTGCATTTCTCGAAAGCCTGGATGAAAATACTGAATCTGCGTATATCTTCAATCCGAAACTCGATTCGATTCAATTACTCACCGCCATCAACGATGAATTTGGGATCAGTTCACAATCTGCTCACATCAAAGACCTCATCGATGCCCTGAATTCATTTCTCATGGAGATGAAGACCCGGGGAAAGAAGGTGATTCTTGTCATTGACGAGGCTCAAAACCTGAGCAAGGAGGTCTTGGAACAGTTGAGGTTGCTTTCCAATCTTGAGACCACTGTGGACAAACTACTACAAATTGTTTTGGTCGGGCAACCGGAGCTGGGAGAGATGCTTGATTCAGAAGAGCTCAGGCAGCTTGGACAGAGAATCACTCTGAGCTGTCATTTGACTCCTCTCACGTATAAGGAGACAATAAAATACATACAACACCGTATCAATATCGCTTCACAAAAGCAGGGTGTCAAGTTCAACAGAACTGCATATGGACATATATACAAATATTCCAGGGGGATACCCCGCTTGATTAATATTGTCTGCGATCGAGCACTCCTTACGGCCTTTGGACTCAACCATCATAAAATCGCAGGTGATGCAGTCAGAGCATCAATAAAAGAATTGGCGGGTCAGCGTGATATAAAACACTACACACTCAAAACCGGGAAAGGGTGGATGTTTGCTTTCACCACCTTATGCATCGCCTTGTTTATCGCCGTATTTTTCTTCTCTGGAACTCTCGATATCAGTACCAACATGAATGTACCAAAAAACAAGAAGTCGGAGATTGCTCCACATGAGCAATTGGACGGGCGTGGATTGATCCAGGATCAGAAAGAGAAGTCAGCTCAAACAGAACCCTCTCCAGATGAAACAAATGATCTGAAAACGGCCTTGAATAAACTGGATGAATATGCTTCCAGAAAAGCGGCCACAAAAGCGGTTATGGACCTATGGAACGTTGATGTTGAGATGAAAACATACCTTGATGGTATAGGGGATGATCTGGATTTTTTCAGACTCGTTGCTAAGCAAAGCGGTCTTTTGATCCATCGAATGGAAGGTGATTTGAATTTAGTTACAAGGCTCAATCTCCCCGCTATTCTCGAATGTCATCTGCCTGGGAGTCTTTCTCCTCGATATCTTGTTCTCACAAAGATAAAGGATGAAAAGATCACCATCAGAGGTATAGAAAAAGACAATGAATTCCAAGTGGATTCTCAACAAATAGAATTATATTGGACGGGTGTTGCGTATATTCCCTGGAAGAATTTTTTTGAATACAGGGGTGATATTCCCATCAACTCATCCAAGGATTCCATCATTACTCTCAAGACTCATCTCCGGGACATTGGATTCAACAACATAAATATAAACTTTTCTTATGATGAGAAAACGAGGAAAGCCGTAAAAGAGATTCAGGAAAAGCACGGCATACCGGTCGATGGAATTGTAGGTCCATTGACTAAGATCGCTCTTTACAATGAAAAACGATCAATGAACATACCCCATATAACCGATGAATGATTCTCTTTTTAATTTCCCCTTTCCTTGAAATAAGGATGTCTGAAAATTGAGTTCAATACTACGAGCCTTAAGGAAACTGGAAGAACAAAGTCTGGAGGGGAATCAACTTCAAACCTGGTCAGACACAGGAAACAGAAAAGAGGCCATCAATGCACGCATAAAGAGAATTCGTCGTGTGAACAGATTTCTTGCCGTATCTTTAGCCTGTATTATCATTCTCGGTACTTTTTGGTATCTCTTCAGTCAGAAACCTATCGAAACAAAGAGAATCATTCCCGGGATTCCGTCTTCCCAATCAGACGGTAAAGAGGCAGATCCGTCAATCATACCCATGAAGGAAAGAGATCGAGGAGAAACAAAGCCTGTCAGAAAAAAAGAAACAGACACCATACAGGCACTCGGTTCTCCGAAAAAAGAATCCCATGAACCGGACCTGTTTGAACGAAAGGTCTCTCCCTTGAAGGAGAGAGAGAAAGTCATAACAAAAGACAAAGAGCAGGGGATTTCTCAAAAACCCATGCCTTCAGAGAAGGCTGATGGATCCGATTTGGAACTTCAAGCCATCGTTTGGTCCGACGATCCAGCAGAACGTATTGCCGTTATTGACGGAAAGATTGTCCGGGAGGGAGAATCAGTTGGTGAGTTTTCCATACTCCGGATAGAGACAGATGCTGTCTTCGTAAGAAGGGGAGAAGAAGAGATCAATCTCGTATTCAAACTTAAGTAATCCTGGATACCTGAGCAGAGGCGTGTTTTTTGCGTTTCTCTCTCCGGTCAACTGATACCTGAAATATGAAGCCATATCCAGGACACCTGTGAACTATTACATTTCAGCTTTCATGTCTGCTCCTTCTCCGTACCCCGAGTATCAGAGGAATAGATTGTTGAATGCTGCATCATTGAGACGCAGTATAGGATAACAGATACGAGTAAATTTCTTTTCCTGCCTTGAGCCCCAGTTCGATAAATTCCGGACCGTACTTCTTGCCGGTAACCGTCCTGAACGTATCTTTTATCTTTTTAATCCCTTCTACACCTCGGGGAAAGTTTTTTGTTATCGACTCTATAGGGGCTTGACGGAAATCTGCCATATACCAGAGGGTCTCCGTAAAATTGTCGACACCCCATCTGAATTTGTCGGCGTCGTAAAGAGAATCACTGATCAGTTGTCCTAAGGGGGTGGGGACTTTTTCCGGCTCCACAAATGCTTCGTGATTAGAGATAGCAAGCACGATACTCTGTTTTTCTTCCTCCTTCAATGAAAAATCCCTGAGTTTAATCTCTGCTTCCCTAGCGCTTGCCTTGGCGTGGTCGGGCACCTTTCGTTTTATATCATGCAGCAGCCCCGAGAGTTGGGCAATGACAACCGCTCTTTTGATTTGGTCCCGCGTCAGAGAGAGACGTTTCCCTTCGATACAGACGATGGCACCACAATCGATCGTTACCTTTCTGGCGTGTTCCATACCGTGTCCCAGATTGTCCGACAGTTGTTTGACGACCATGTCACGGCATTTTATCACATGATCATTTTGGTAATATATGTCCTGAGAAATTGAGAAGGAACCTTTATGTTCCAAATAAAAGCTTGGTGATTCAAAACCTGAAGCTATCCTTTTCGATTCTTCCATCATCGTCTTGTATACTTCTTGCACGTTTCGCCCATTCTTATTGGTTTCTTCACATTGAAATGATACTGAAAGTCTTTCATATCTTTAAAAGACGAGGCAGGCAGTTCCGGTTCTTCGTCAGTGAATTCGATTCGAAAGGTTTTATGTTCAGATTCAGTAAGATACAGCCTTGCAGCAGGAAAGAATCGCTCAGGTCGATATAAATATGGAGAGAGTTACTTGCCCGTATGCCCGAATCCTCCGGAATCCCTCTTTGTGGTATCAAGCTCACTGGTAAGCTCTAAAGAGGCATGATAGACCTTGTTTATAATCATTTGAGCTATTCTGTCTCCCCTTTTTACGATAAATGGCTCATCACCAAGGTTTATAATCATTATTCCTATTTCTCCCCTGTAATCAGAATCAATTGTACCAGGGGAATTGACGATACTTATACCATTTTTGAAAGCCAAGCCACTACGGGGGCGAATCTGGGCTTCATAGCCTCTGGGAACGGCAAGAGCTATACCGGTGGGTATCAGCCTTCTTTGTCCAGGCATTATGAGGATGTCATCATCCACACAGGCATAGAGGTCCATTCCTGCTGCATGTTCCGTCATGTATCGTGGCAAGGGGACATCATTATCTGCTTCCCCTCTTACTCTCTTTATTTGAATCTTCACGTGTTCCATAGTTTTCTGTTACTTCCTATCCAGTGTAACTCCAGAAATAACTCTGGAGCTTTGCTTCAGGGTTGTACATGAAAGAAACTTGGGAATCGGAAATCAATAAGTCATTGGAATTCGTCCCCAGATTGAGGTCGACTTTAGACGATCTGATTGAGCAAAGCCGCAGGCGTAATAGTGTTACGTCGAGGACTTTGCGATTGAGAATCGTCAAAAGGTGGCCTGAAAGTGGGATGCGAAAACGATGAGTTATTTATTTCCGATTCCTTACTGTGAGTTTCAAGTTTCTGAAGAGGTTTTGAAAAGAGCCGCTTCAACGAAAAAAGTAGCCCATATGAAAAAGATATCCAAAATGAAAATATCCAATTGAAAAGTATGTGTCAAGCCATTTTTAAGGAATTCTTCAATAACTCCCATGATCTATGGTTATAACAACATGTGAAAGTGTTCCTGTGGTGATGGTTTTCAAGATTCAATATTGTGATCTGTTGACACCCCTCATTTTGAAACTCAATACTCGGGGAGTCTTTTTCGCCCATTAGATGAAATATACATGTTCCCCTTGTTAAGGCAAAATCCTTGTGATATGAACCTTTTAGGGGATCTTCAACCGGGAACTGTCAACCATAAACAATGAATCGATTCATCCGGGCATAAATATTCTCATATAGATTCATTAAGGATCAATGATGTCTGAGTGGAAAAGTACAGTATCAAGAGTGCACACTTTCCCTTAATACCTCGACTTTTATAGAATTATATTTTGAGAATGGAATATTTCTTGCTTGACATAAGATGTCAACATTGTATAAGGTATGTTCGAAATTCAACCTCCTCCTTTTTTCTTTAATTGTGAATGATCGTTAGTCGTAAATCTAGGGAGAAATAGAGTGAAAGATATCATTATCAAAGGTTTTAAAGAAAGCGCTGACTTAAAAACGATTTTTATTGAAGAGAACGTGGATAAACTCATCTCAGTGATCGAGATAACTGCAGGTGCAATACAGCAGGGGAACAAAGTCATCCTCTTCGGGAATGGTGGAAGTGCTGCCGATGCTCAGCATATTGCTGCGGAATTTGTCAATCGTTTCTTGATTGAAAGGCCCCCACTCCCTGCCCTTGCTTTGACCACTGACACTTCTATAATTACAAGTATTGGAAACGATATGGACTTTTCTGAAATCTTTGCCAAACAAATAAGAGCTCTGGGAAAGATGGATGATGTGGCGATGGGGCTCAGCACAAGTGGTAATTCGATAAATGTGGTGAAGGCTTTCCAGGTAGCAAATGAGATGGGTATAAAAACCGTGGGAATAACCGGAAAGGATGGAGGAAAGATTTCAGGTGCAGTGGATTACTTGCTCAATGTTGATTCATACAGCACCCCTCGCATTCAAGAAGTGCATATCACCATTGGTCATATGATATGTGAAATGGTTGATCTATTATTGTTCGGCAGAAAGTGAGGGAATAATTAAGAGGTTGAATTCTGCCTTCACAGAGAAATGGAAA
>JAXHSZ010000586.1:0-3313 GCA_034190725.1 Thermodesulfobacteriota bacterium | reverse complement strand
CTAGTATAGGGGTATCATTTTCATCAAAAGATTCCTTGAGACCGCTTCCAACTCCTAATGATTTGGAATAATCAATAAAATCGGAGACAGAATGAAACACCATGCCACAATTTGCGCACATTTTTGGAAATGCACTCTCTGATAAGGATTTTAATCCCAAATAAAGAGCAATGTTTTGGTTGTCATTGTCAGACATAATAAAGTTTTCCTTTCAATTTTCATCTGCCAGGTTTAAAATCGTAGCTTTTCAGGCAAAAAACTTGAGCAAGTGACTCTATGCCGGCTCAGGAGAAATCAAAATCCTTTGTCTTTCTTGACCTTACAAAAAACATCTCTTTCTGGATGGACAAATCCTCAACTCATATTTCCTGTCAGCGTCCCTTCTTTATGGCAAGAAGCATCTGACTGCGTAAAATTTTCATATAATTCTGTAGATTTTCTGGGATTGGTGGCCCTTTCTCGTCTTTGTCTCCGTAGAACAGACCCAAGCATATTTTGTTGAAGAATATTGGATATATAATAAAAGCCGGAGCATTAATGGTTTTCCGATACCATTCAGGGATAAGCGGCTTTATCTTTGAAGCAGTGGAATCTTTGATTCGTAAGTCTTTTCCCTGAGAAATTGCCAGATTAAAAACATCGGAAGATTCTTTGACGTGAAACCAAAAGGTCTTGGATGAACTGTCAACTGCTTTTCCAAGACCAAAACGGGCGTGCATCGCCTTCCGTGTAGCGTCCATCATGCAAAATATGACACGGTCAAAGGTAAAACCTCGATACATTGTCTCAAGGATCATTATGATTACATCATTGAGATCATAATTCTCCACTAAGACATTATTGATCTCTTGTATTCCATTTGTCAATAACTCAAGGGGACTTTCATTTGAAGCGTATGTGGAGCCAATTCCATTCATTTCGTGAAGGGACTCATCATCTATTATCGTTTCATGACTTTCGGAGTCGGGAAAAGGCTCTGAATCGAATATCTGTGTCTTTTGATCGAGAGAGTTAATGTGAGTTTCTGTTTCTTCAGAATCCGTGCCTCCTTTTCGGGATTCGATATTAATGGTCAGCCGTCGAATAAGGTCGCTGCCTTTCAGGTCAACATTGACTGAATCCGAATATTTATCAATATCTTCTTTCACGGTGTCAAAAAGCTTATACAGCTCTTTTTGAGATAACGGAACAATTTTTTTGAAGCGAACCATCAGAGAGGAAAAGGCATCTTCGCGCGCATCCCCATCTGTTTCACTTATGATATCACACAATTCATTGGAAAAATTAGATATTCCTCGTAATAAATCATCTTCTGATTTAACACTCTTTGCTTCTCCCTTTGGGAGTCGATGCATACTATGAATTATTTTGTCGGGGAGTTTCCAAGCCGATGCTATGGCCACTCCCAATTCATTATAAGAAACTCCAAGTACTGCGTGGGATGCTGTGTGTTCATTCTCTCCCCTTTGTGTCATTCTTTTCTTTATCTCTTTATACTCTTCCGGAAGATAGAAAATCACAAGGTGGTTACCTAAGTTATAAAGCATTGAACAGATAAATGCCTCTTCCGGCCCAACGCTTACTTTTTCCGCTAGATTCCTTGCCAACAAACCACTGGTGAATGAATTTATAGCAGCATTTTTCAAGTCTTCCATCTGATTTTTACTCTGAAGATGCTCAAATAAAGCCAGAGAGGCTGCCGCCAGACGTACTTGCTCAAAACCCAGTACGACGACTGCTCTTGTGACTGTAGTGATCTTCCCAGCAGAAATCCCATAAAAAGCAGAGTTGACAAGTCTGAGGAGTTTATTGGTGAGCGCATAATCTTTGAGAATAGAATTGGCTACATCCGATGCGGAGAGGTATTTTTCTTTTGATGACAGCTTCTGATTGATCTCTATCATGTATTTGGAAAAGGTGGGGAAATCTTTGTTGTGACTGATTCTGCGAAGAAGAAAGTTTATGGTACTGCGGTTGTCTGTCTGAAGAGTGTCCGCGATGTCACCGCCTTTTTTGTCTTGATCCAGGTACGTGTCAAGTTCTTTCTTCATGTCAAGGGCATTTGTGTACCTGAGCTCCTGTTTTTTTTCAAGAGCTTTCAGAATAATCCTGTCAAGTTCCTGATCTATTGTCTTGTTTTTGAGAGATGGGCGTTCTACTGGTGTATTGATAATTTTACGCATCATGGTGGATTTGTTACCGGCTCTAAAGGCAGGATGCCCAGTCAGCATTTCGTAAAAAACGAGGCCCAAAGAGAAGATGTCAGATTGAGGAACAGGGGGAGTCTGCAGAAAATGTTCTGGAGACATATACAGTGGCGTACCCCCTGGAAACCTGTTAACACCTTTCTCAAGACTGATCATACCGGATATCCCAAAATCCATTATTCTGGGAACACCGTTTTTGTCTATCTGGATGTTTGATGGAGTCAGGTCTCCATGGATAACACCCTTTTCATGAATATAGGCAATTCCTTCGAGTATCTTGGAGACCAGCCTTGCAGATTCACGTGCATCAATAGCTCCTTTTTTTTTAATCAAGATGCCCAGGGATATTCCTTCTACATATTCCAGAACGATGTAATGTCTTCCATCGTACTCTCCGGCCTCATACACAGGTACTATATTTGGGTGCTGAAGTTTGCTGATGGTCCTTGCTTCCTGGATCAACATGAAATGATGATTATTCCGCACTAACGGATTCTTTTTCTGGAGTTTTATGGCTACCTGACGTTCAAGATGAGGGTCTTCCGCCAGATAGACAACACCCTGTGATCCTTTTCCAAGTTCTTTAATGATTTTGAAACGATTGATGTTCGATGGGATCGACATAAAATCCTTTTGTTTTCAAACACTGATGAGAATGAACAATTGGGAGACAGCAACAGGGCAGAGTGATCATCGTAGACATTTGCGGTTGGATTTCAGTCCATTGTGTTTGTAATCCTTTGAGAAGAGTCGGTATTGTAGGAGCGGCTTTTTCACCACTATAAAGTGTTCTTCCGGAAATGAAATATTCTATGCGAAGTTAAGGAATATAAAGAGAATAATCTGCCGATTACTTGGTTTATAGTCCGTTGATATCTGCTTATTTTGATCATTTTGTGAGAGAAAATAGGCCAAATTACAGCTTGATTTTCCAGGTGATAGGGATCAGAAATGGTTTGGAGGGAATGTATGATTTGCCTCTTCCATTGCTCTTTCATGACCCATTTTCCTAAATAACTTATCGGTCATAGGTGTCATATCTTTAAGAAAATCTGAGTGTTGTCCTCATCATCTCATATGATAATATGTTTTTTCCCCTTCAACAG